>DASSXE010000060.1:0-9121 GCA_035704125.1 Arthrobacter sp. | reverse complement strand
TCGAACTGCAGGTCCTCGGGGAGGCCGCCGACGTTGTGGTGGCTCTTGATGTTGGCGGCACCCTCGCCGCCGCCGGATTCGACGACGTCGGGGTACAGGGTGCCCTGGACCAGGAACTTGATCTTCTCCCCGTGCGCCGCAGCCTCGGCGATGATGGCCAGTTCGGCTTCCTCGAAGGCGCGGATGAATTCGCGGCCGATGATCTTCCGCTTGGTCTCCGGGTCGCTGACCCCGGCGAGGGCGGCCTGGAAGCGTTCCTGTTCGTTGGCGACGTAGAGCTTGACGCCGGTGGCGGCGACGAAGTCGCGTTCGACCTGTTCGGCTTCGCCTTCGCGCAGCAAACCGTGGTCCACGAAGACGCAGGTCAGCTGGTCGCCCACGGCGCGCTGGACCAGCGCGGCAGCCACCGCGGAATCGACGCCGCCGGAGAGTCCGCAGATCACCCGCGAGTCGCCGACCTGCTCGCGGATCCGGTCGACCTGTTCCTCAAGGATGTTGCCCGTGGTCCAGTTCGGTTCCAGCTTGGCGCCCTTGAAGAGGAAGTTTTCCAGCACCTGCTGGCCGTACGCGGAGTGCTTGACCTCGGGGTGCCACTGCACGCCGTAAAGGCATTTCTCCTCGTTGGCGAAAGCTGCCACGTCGGCTCCCGCCGTCGTCGCCAGGACCTCGAAGCCCTCGGGGGCCTCGTGCACGGAGTCGCCGTGGCTCATCCAGGTGCTCTGGTGCTGCGGCATGCCTTCGAGGATGGACCGGCCCTCGCCCAGGACGTTGGTCTCGGTGGCGCCGTATTCGCGCAGGCCGGTGCGGGCCACCTTGCCGCCAAGTGCGTTCGCCATGGCCTGGAAGCCGTAGCAGATGCCGAACACCGGCACGCCCGCCTCGAACAGGTCGGCGCCCACGCTCGGGGCCCCCTCCGCGTAAACGCTCGCGGGGCCGCCGGAGAGGATGATCGCGGCGGGGTTCTTGGCCAGCAGCTGCTCGGTGCTGTAGGTATGCGGAACGACTTCCGAATACACATTCGCTTCCCGGACGCGGCGGGCAATCAGCTGCGCGTACTGGGCACCGTAGTCAACAACCAGGACCGGCCTTTGGGACGTCTGGGATGCAGTGGGAGTGGTCACCGTACTAGCCTACTTTGCCCCGCCGCTCCCCCGCACGTCCGCGCTGCGGCGGGTAAGCGAACTCACAGTGCCCCGGCCGTCGGAGTCGTCCCTCGGCCCGGTGCGCGGCGAAAGTCAGTAACGCTGCGGGGCCTGGGGGTTGGCGGCCAGCTCAGCCTCGACCTCGACGTGGAACTTCTTCTCCACGAAGAAGGACAGGAACGGCACGACGCCGCCGAGCGCCAGGATGATGAGCTTGCCGAACGGCCAGCGCATCAGCGACCACAGGCGGAAGTTGGACATCAGGTAGACGACGTACATCCAGCCGTGGACGATCAGCACCGTGATGGAAACGTTGACGCCGCCGATCACGCCGGCCGGATCGGCGTCGGCGAAACCGAAACCGAACGGCTGGCCGGTAACGGCGTTGGTGCCCCCGGCGAAAAGGTACTGGCCGAAACCGTACCGGGCGATCAGTTCCGCGCAAAGCAGCAACAACATGGACCCGGTCAGGTAGGCCATCACCTTGTAGAACTTCAGCGCCGACCGGATCTGTGCCTCGGTGCCGCCGAAGCGGCGCTTCTTGCCGGCGGTGGTTCCCGGGCCGGCGGGCTGCTGCGGCTGGATGGCCGGTTTGGGCTCGATCATGATTGCACTCTCGGGTTGGTGGGATGGGGGTTGTTCGGGGCGGTGTCGGGGCCGGCGGCGGCCAGGCGCGCGGCTTCCTCGTCCTGGGCGTCCTCGAGGTCACGGCGGTAATCGTCCTTGACCAGCCGCCACCAGATGAACAGTGCGAAGCCGGCAAACACCACCCACTCCGCGGCGTAGAAGAGGTTCAGCCAGTTGATGCTCTGCTGCGGCGGCTGCGGGCCGACGTTGAGGGCCCGGACCTGCCCGGAGGCGGACACGTCTACGCCGCCGGAGCGTTCCGCGCTGGCGGCCACGAAGCCCGGGTAGCTGCTGACGTCCCAGAGGTTGATCAGCTCTGCCGTGGACACCGCCGTGGCCCGGCCGGGGCCGGGGTCGGTGTTGGGCACCGGGGCCTCGGAGGGAATGAGCCGGCCGGTGAGTTCGATGGTGCCGGACGGCGGAGCCGTGGCGTCCGCCGGGTCGGCAACCCAGCCGCGGGCGACGGCGAGCCAGGTCTGCGGGCTGGCCCCGGCCCCGGTGAGGGCCGGCGCGTTTTGGACGGCCAGCGCCGAGACAATCCAGTAGCCCTTGGCGCCGTCGTTGATCCGTCCCGGTACCAGCACCTGCTTCTGCGGGTCGTACCGGCCGGTGGCCGTGACCACCTGGTCGGCCGCCGTGCCCGGGAAGAAATCCCCGGGTTTCAGCACCGCGGTCAAGGGGCGCGGATCTTCGGTCGTGGTGGAAACCGGCGCCTCGGACCGCGTGGAGCGGCCGAACTGCCATTGGCTCAGCAGCACGAATACCCCGGAGATCACCAGCGCGAAGACCAGGCCAGCGATCCAGCGGGGTTTGAGGGCGGTTTTTAACACCCCTTAACCGTACTTCGTCCGCCTGTAGAACAACGAAACGTGCTGCTCCGAGCCTCAGTGGTCGAAGAAGACCAGGGAGGAGTTGATCAGTTCCGCGATCACTTCGGGGTCGTAGGCGCGGCGGAGGGACTCCCGGAAAGACTCCTTGGACAGCGAGCGCGCCATCGTGGCCAGCACCTCCAGGTGGTCGGAGAAGGAACTTGCCGGCGTCGCGATCAGCAGGATCACGGTGGCCGGGCCGTCGGCGGCGCCGAAGTCCAGGGCCTTGCCGTACTTGGTAATGCCCACCGCGATGGAAATACGGGAGACAAATTCGCTGCGGGCGTGCGGCAGCCCCACACCGCCCGGGAGACCGGTGGCCAGCTGGTGCTCGCGGGCATTGACGTGGCCGAGGAAGCCGTCCAGATCCGAGATCCGGCCGGCGTCGTACATCCGCTCCGCCAGCTGGGCAGCGGCGTCGTACTTGTCGGTCGCGTCCAGCTCCAGAATCACCATCTGCGGTGTGGTCAGGTCGGCATCGTACCGGTCCAGTGGTTCCGCCAAGAGCTGTCCCTTCGGTTTGGCGTCGGTGCATGCCGGCCGGTGGTGGCCGGCCGGCCCCGGGTCAGCGCAGCGGGACGATGTCCTCGACGCCCAGGCGCGCTGCGTCGGCGGACTCGTCGTCCGGCTGCTCCTGGCTCAACCGTTCGGCGTCCACCCGGGCCAGATAGTGCTTGATCTCGCTCTCGCGCTGCGCATCGCTCCAGCCAAGAACTTCACCCATGAGTTTAGCGACTACGGGGGCAGCGGACACACCGCGGTCCCAGGCCTCGATCGAGATCCGGGTCCGGCGCGTCAGTACGTCCTGGACGTGCCGGGCGCCCTCGAACCTGGCGGCGTAGACCGCCTCGGCGCCCAGGTAGTCGTCGGCGCCGGGCAGCGGTTCGCCCAGCTCCGGGTTTTCGGCGATCAGTGCCAGCACTTCCGGGGCCATCGAGCCGTACCGGTTGAGCAGGTGTTCGACGCGGGCCACGTGCACCCCGGTTTCCTCGGCCATCCGGTTGCGCTTGTTCCAGGCCGCCTTGAAGCCGCTGGCCCCGAGCAGCGGGATGGACTCGGTGCATGACGGCGGCACCCGCTCGTCCATGCTCCGGGTCGCCTCATCCACGGCGTCCTTGGCCATCACGCGGTAGGTGGTCCACTTGCCGCCGGCGACGACGACGAGGCCGGGCACCGGGTGTGCCACCACGTGTTCGCGGGACAGCTTGGCGGTGGAGTCGTTCTCCCCCGCCAGCAGCGGGCGCAGGCCCGCGTAGACGCCCTCGACGTCCTCGCGGGTCAGCGGCCGCTTCAGTACCTTGTTGACGTGTTCGAGGATGTAGTCGATGTCCTTGCTGGAGGCCGCCGGATGGGCCTTGTCCAGGTGCCAGTCGGTGTCGGTTGTGCCGATAATCCAGTGCCGGCCCCAGGGAATGACGAACAGGACGGACTTCTCGGTGCGCAGGATCAGGCCGACGGTGGACTGGAAGCGGTCCCGCGGCACCACCAGGTGGATGCCCTTGGAGGCCCGGACCTTGAGCTGGCCGCGGTCGGTGACCATGGCCTGGGTTTCGTCGGTCCAGACGCCGGTGGCGTTGATGACCTGCTTGGCCCGGATATTGAAGCTGGACCCGTCCTCGTGGTTGACCACCTTGGCGCCGACGACGCGTTCGCCCTCGCGCAGGAAGTCAACGACCGCCATCTGGTTCACCGCGTGGGCGCCGTAGTAGGCCGCCGTCCGGACCAGGTTGGCCACGTACTTCGCGTCGTCGACCTGGCCGTCGTAGTAGCGGATGGAGCCGACGAATGCGTCGTCCTTGAGGCTGGGCGCGGCACGGAGGGTGCCGCGCCGGCTCAGGTGCTTGTGGAAGGGGACGCCGCGGCTGTGGCCGCCGGTGATGGACATGGCGTCATACAGGGCGATGCCGGAGCCGACGTAGGGGCGTTCGACGAAGCGTTTGGTCAGCGGATAGAGGAACGGCACGGGCCGGGCCAGGTGCGGGGCCAGGACGGAGAGGATCAGGCCGCGCTCGTGCAGGGCTTCCTTGACCAGCGCGAAGTCCAGCATCTCCAGGTAGCGAAGGCCGCCGTGGATGAGCTTCGAGGACCGCGAGGATGTGCCCGCGGCCCAGTCGTTGGCCTCCACGATCGCGACGCTCAGCCCGCGGGTCACGGCGTCCAGCGCCGCTCCGGCACCGACGATGCCACCGCCGACGATCAGGATGTCGAGTTCCTTGCCGGGCTCAGCGCTTGCCCTCAGGGCGGCCAGGGACGCTTCGCGTTCAGCGGGTCCGAGGGCACCGCCGGCCTTGGGAGCCCCACCGGGAAAACTGTTCATCTCACGCCTCCATCCGGATCAAACCTCGTAGTGCACCACACTACGTCGAAGTTCCGTGGTTGGGCAGGGCCCGGACGGGAGATCAGTTTCCCGGCGGCGGGAGGTCAGTTCCCGGCGTAGGGCGAGACGACGACGTCGACGCGCTGGAATTCCTTCAGGTCCGAGTAGCCGGTGGTCGCCATCGACCGGCGCAGCGCACCGATGAGGTTGGACGTGCCGTCGGTGTGGTGGCCCGGGCCGAAGAGGACCTCTTCCAACGGGCCGACGGTGCCGACGTTGACCCTGTCGCCGCGGGGCAGTTCGAGGTGATGGGCCTCCTGGCCCCAGTGCCAGCCGCGGCCGGGGGCTTCGTCCGCCCGCGCGAGGGCGCTGCCGAGCATGACGGCGTCGGCGCCCATCGCGATGGCCTTGACGATGTCGCCCGAGGTGCCCATGCCGCCGTCGGCGATCACGTGGACGTAGCGTCCGCCGGATTCGTCCATGTAGTCCCGGCGGGCGGCCGCGACATCCGAGATGGCCGAGGCCATCGGCGAGTGGATGCCCAGCGCGCGGCGGGTGGTGGTGGTGGCGCCGCCGCCAAAGCCCACCAGCACGCCGGCAGCACCGGTGCGCATCAGGTGCAGCGCCGGGGTGTAACCGGCCGCCCCGCCGACGATCACCGGGACGTCGAGTTCATAGATGAACTGCTTCAGGTTCAGCGGTTCGTGGTCCTTGGAGACGTGCTCGGCCGAGACGGTGGTGCCGCGGATGACAAAGATGTCAACGCCGGCGGCCACCACGGTCTTGTAGTGCTCCTGCGTGCGCTGCGGGGTCAGGGACCCGGCGACGGTGACGCCTGCGGCGCGGATCTCGGCCAGCCGGGAGGTGATCAGTTCGGGCTGGATGGGAGCCTGGTACAGCTCCTGCATCCGGCGCGTCACGGCCGGGCTGTTGGTCTCGGCGGCAAGGGCGGCAAGCTGGTCGAGCACCGGCTGCGGGTCCTCGTACCGGGTCCACAGGCCCTCCAGGTCCAGGACGCCAAGCCCGCCGAGCCGGCCGAGGGCGATGGCGGTCTCCGGCGACATCGCGGAATCCATCGGGGCAGCGATCACCGGCATGTCGAACTTGTAGGCATCAATCTGCCAGGAAACGGAGACGTCCTTGGGGTCACGCGTACGGCGGTTGGGGACGATCGCAATGTCGTCCAGGGAGTAGGCACGACGCCCACGCTTGCCACGGCCAATCTCAATCTCGTAAGTCACTGCTCTAGGTTATCCCAGGCGTGGCTCCGGGCACGTCCGGGGTGGGCCACCATGGGCAGCGCTGCCCATGGCGGGCCACCGGTTGGTCCCTTACGCTGGGGGCACACCAGCCCTGTTTCATCCCTTCCTGGAGGACCACCCATGGCCCCTGGCCTTTACGGCGCCGACGTCGAGCAGTTGCGGTCCCTGTCCAAGTCGATGGGGTTGTCCGGGTCGCGCCTGTCCGACACCGAACACCGGATCAACGCACTCGTGGCAGGCGCCGCCTGGCAGGGCGCCGACGCCGGCCGCTTCCGGAGCGAATGGAGCGGGACCCTCAAGCCGCTGCTCAGCCGGGCATCGCAGTCCCTCACGGCGGCCTCCAAGCTCCTCCTCACCCAGGCCAACGAGCAGGATGCTGCCAGCACCGGGGGCGGCAGCGCGGGGGCACCAGGGTCCGGGAGCGCGTCCCGTCCGGGTGTCCCGGCCGGAAGCGACGGCGCGGCAACCGGGCTGGAGACCATCGTCGCCGGGGCGGGCGGGGCTCCGTGGCTGGCCGGCAACGCAGCAGTCACCGGCGCCGGGCTCTATGCGGACAAACTGTTGGACACCATGGCCAAAGGCGGACTGGTCACCAAGCTGACCAACTGGCCCATGCTCAGCGCCCAGTACGGCCAGGCCGCCGAAGCCGGCTACGTCCGCGGCACCCAGCTGCTGAACGGCACCTCCATGCTGGGGCGGCTGTCCGGCGGCCTGGGCATCGTCACCGGCGGCCTGCAACTGGCGCAGGGAATTGCGACGGACAACACCGGAATGGCGCTTGACGGCAGCATCTCCACCGTCCTCGCCGCCGGCAGCTTCGTCCCGGTGGCGGGGCCGTTCTTCGCGGCCGCCGGCGTCGCCTGGGGCGGCCTCGGACTGCTGGCCGGCAAACTCGGCTACGGGTCGGCCTCGGAGATGATCGGCGACGGCGCCGAACACGCCGCGGAGGCCGTGGCCGACGGCGCCAAAAAAGTCTGGGGCTGGCTCACCTGAGCCACCTGCGCCCCTCCTCCTTAGACTGGACCCGAGACCCTGACCCGAGCCCACCACCACCGCCCGAACAGAGACCTGTCGCCCGAAAGGCTGCCATGACCGCGCAAGACGACGCACCCCTGCTTATCACTGAGCACGAACTGATCGCCCTGGTTGCCCTGGCGGGAACCGACGCGGCCCTCAAGTGCCAGCACCTGTTCCGGCTGGACCACGCCGCCGGCGCGCCGCTGGAGCAGGCAGGGGTCAGCACGCTCCTGGAACGGGGGCTGATGACGATCGAGGCGGACGCTCTGGTGCCGGTTGGACAAGCCGCCAGTGTGGCGGCCGCGCTGGCCGGGGCCGATTCCTGGCTTGAAATCGCGCTCGTCACCCCTGAGGCAAGCCACGTGTACTTCCTGTTCGGCTCTGCCGACGGTGCCCTGGTCCTGAGCCTCAGCAAGTTCGGGGTGCACGAGCTGCGCCCGCTCACCAACGCCGAGGGCATGATCGTCACCGCCGTCGAGATGGTGAACTTCTATCTGGGCTCCGCCCCGGACGGACGGCCCGCAGCGGCCACCCTGCGTCGGCACCTCGCGGACGGCACCTCCCACGCCGTGCACGTCAAAGCGGAACCGGACGGTTCCCTCGAGCTGCGGGCCGGTGAGGGCGAGGACCAGACCGCCGCCGCCCTCCGCCCGGAGGACCTGGATGCCAGCCTCCGCAAGGGCCTGGGCCTCCAGCCGGCATGACGGAATTCCACGCCTTCACCGGGGAACGGCCGGCGCACCCCCTCGACTACTGGACGTCGCCGGACCTGGCACGGGTCAGCCCGCCGAACGCGCCCTCCCGCCTGCGGCAACTGGCCGACGCACAGGCTGCGCGGGCGGCCGCGTGGAGCAGCGCCGTCGCCGCCGGTCCCGTCCTGCTGTTGGCCGGCGGTTTCGCGTCCGCCCTGTCCGGGAAACCGGCTTGGGTCCTGGTCCTCGGGCCGGCGGGCGTTGCGCTGGCGGCGCTCGGCGTGGCCGGCTGGCAACGGAGCCGGCGTCGGCTGCCGGACACCCGGACGGTCCTGATCACCCGGGGCCCCGGGTCGGCACGCGGCGGCGTGATGATGGTCGCCGTGCCGGCCCTCGTGCTGGGAGCCATCCTGGCTGTCGCCGCACCGGGCATCGCCGCCCGGGGCGGAAACACGCTGGCAGCCGTGGCCGGTGCCTACGGGTTGCTGGTGGCGCTCCTGGTGGCCTGCATCCTGGTCCCCGCAGTGGTCCTGGGCCGCGGCCGGGAGTCTTTCCGCCGCAGGCTCGGCACAGACCCGCGCCTCCGCGCCGCGGTCGAGGCGGACCTCGCGGCCTGGCACGATCCACGCGGCAGCGCCGGCTTCGGTCCCCTCTAGCCGGCTTCTGTCCCCTCTAGCCGGCGCGGACCAGCCGGCGCCGCCCAGCAGACGCAGAGCGCGGGCCGTCCTTCGCGTTGGCTAGAGTGGCTTCATGGCTAAGCGCTGGATCTTTGACGGGCATATCGCCGGGATCGGTGCCGCCTCGGGTTTCCGGGCCGTGACCGGCGTCTGGCACACCTCCCCCTTCGGCGCCTTCGCGGACGTCATGGTCCAGGAAGGCTCCGGGCGCCGGCTGTTGCTGGCCCCGTCCGCGGAGGTGGCGGACTTCGTCTCCACCACCTACCGCTTCGACGAGGTGCACGTGGTGGAGGTGACTGCCGGCCTGGACGACGGCAGGCTGGCGGTTGCCGCCGGTCCGCTCCGTATCGACGCCGCCGTCGGTCCCAGGACGGTGGTGGGCCTCGGCCTCCGGGCGGTCCCGCGCCGTCTGGCGGTCCATCCGGCGTGGCTGCGGGCCATCAACCCGCTGGCTGCCCTCCTCAGCCCGGGGGCCAGGACCTCCGGCACCGCCGGGAACGGCCGGCGGGAGTCCTACG
>DASSXE010000284.1:0-10142 GCA_035704125.1 Arthrobacter sp. | reverse complement strand
ATGGTGAAGTTCGCTACTGCCGAACCTGACGGTGTGAACCTCAGTTCGGGGTCATTGGTGAGATTACCGATGACCGTAATAGTGGTTTCGCCTGCCATCTACTGCCTCCTTGTTCGTTCCTGCGGGGTTAAAGATTGAGGGATGGAGCTGAATTACTCAGCAACAACCTTCTGCTCTTCGGGGCGGGTGATCTTGGTGCGCATGATGGTCTCGTTGAGACTCAGCTGGCGGTCAAGTTCCTTGGCGGTAGCCGGCTCAGCGGTGAAGTTCACCACGGCGTAGATACCTTCGGACTTCTTCTGGATTTCGTAAGCCAGGCGACGACGGCCCCAGATGTCAACCTTATCGATGGTTCCACCATCGGTCGTGATGACGTTCAGGAACTTCTGAAGCGTTGGCTCAACGGTACGCTCTTCGACCTCGGGGTCGATGATTACCATCAATTCGTAAGGACGCATATGTGAACCCACCTCCTTTGGGCTAAGCGGTTACGGCACTTCCGTAACAGGAGGTTCATTTGCGGTATTTGCGCGGCGCGGGACCCCCGGAACGGAGGCGTGACGCAGCACAGACTTCAACAGCTTAGTGCATCCGGGGCGGATTCGGCGACTTCCTCCTCCACCGTAAACGCCGCCCGGCCGTCCCGGAAGCGTGCCCGGCAGGGTGTGGAAAACTTCACCGGCGCCTGTGCCATGATCGGGGCATGAATCCAGGTCCCGCCCCGCAGTCCCCAGCCTCCCCTGTCCGCCGCAGCCGGCTGCGTTTCGTCGTCATGCTGGCGGCCGGCCTCATCGCGGGGACCGCTGCGGGGCTGGGCGGCCGGTGGGTGGAGGCCCCGGCCGTGGGCTGGAGCGTCGCGGCGCTGATCTACGTGCTCTGGGTGTGGATCGTGATCGGCCGGCTGGACGCGGCCGGCACCCGGGCGCATGCCACCTCGGAGGACCCGTCGCACCGCGTGACGGACCTGATGATCCTCGCCGCGAACGTCGCCAGCCTGGCGGCCGTGGCCGCCGTCGTGATCGACTCGCACAGCGGCAGCGGCGGCTTCCGCCTGGCCGGCGGCCTGCTGGCCCTGGCCTCCGTCGCGCTCTCCTGGATGCTGGTCCAGACGCTCTTCACGCTGCGCTACGCCGGCTTGTATTTCAGCACCGCGCCGAGGGCCGGAGCGGCTGTGGGCGGGATCGACTTCAACCAGCCCGAGCCCCCGCAGTACACCGACTTCGCCTACCTCGCGACGAGCCTGGGCATGACCTACCAGGTGTCGGACACAGCGTTGAAGAACCACGCGATCCGCGCCGAGGCCCTCAAGCACAGCCTGCTGTCCTACCTGTTCGGCACCGTGATCCTGGCCGCCACCATCAACCTGGTGATCGGCCTCGCCAGCTCCTAGGCCGCCGGCCCCGCCGGGGTGCGGAAGAAGACCTCGGTGACCCTCGCCAGCCGGTGCGGGTCCTCGACGCCGCACAGCTCCCGCGCTGAGTGCATCGAGAGCAGCGGGACGCCGACGTCCACCGTCCGGATTCCCAGCCGGGTGGCGGTCAGCGGGCCGATGGTGGACCCGCAGGGCATCACGTTGTTGGAGACGAACTCCTGGTAGGGGATCCCGGCGTCGGTGCAGAGCCGTGCCCAGAGGGCCGCCCCGGTGGCGTCCGTGGCGTACCGCTGGTTGGCGTTGATCTTCAGCAGCGGGCCGCCGTTCAGGACCGGCCGGTTGGCCGGGTCGTGGCGCTCGGCGTAGTTGGGGTGGACGGCGTGGCCGGCGTCGGCGGACACGCAGAACGACGCCGCGAAGGCCTGGCGCCGCTGGCTGGCCGTGGCACCGAGGCCGTCGGAAATCCGGACCAGGATGTCTTCCAGGACGGGCCCGCACGCGCCGGAACGGGAGGCGGAGCCGATTTCCTCGTGGTCGAAGGCCGCCAGGACGGCGATCGGGCCATCCGCCGGAACGCCGGCGGCGGCGTGGGCGATCAGTGCGGTGAGCCCGGCGTGGGTGGCGGAGAGGTTGTCCAGCCGGCCGGAGGCGAAGAATTCGCCCTTCGCGCCGAACACCGCGGGGGCCTGGGTGTCCGCGATGACGACGTCGTAACCGCCGATCCGGGCCGGGTCCACCGCCGCGCCGTCCACCCGCCCGGCGAGCAGGCCCAGGAGATCGGAATCGGCCGGATCGCCAAGGCCGTAGACGGGGTTCATGTGCTGCTGCTTGTCCAGGGCCAGCCCGTCGTTGACCGCGCGGTCCAGATGGATGGCCAGCTGCGGGAAGCGCAGCAGCGGCCCGGTGGCGGTCAGATGCTCGGTGCCGTCCAGCATCACCAGCCGCCCGGCCAGCTGCAGTTCGCGGTCCAGCCAGGAGTTCAGCAGCGGGCCGCCGTAGACTTCTACGCCCGCCTGGAGCCAGCCGAACTTCCCGGTGGTGGACTTGGGCTTGAGCTTGAACGACGGCGAATCCGTGTGCGCGCCGAGGATGTTGAAACCGGTGGTGGGTCCGGCGCCCCGGGGTGCCACCCAGGCGATCAGGGCGCCGTCGCGCACCACGTAGAACTTCCCGCCGGCGCTGCCGTCGTCCCCGATCCAGGGCTGCAGCTCATCGAGGGCGGTGAACCCGGCCCCGTCCAGCCGCCGGGCGGCCTCGTGGACGGCGTGGAAGCTCGACGGCGAGGCGCTGACGTAGGCGCCCAGGTCCTGGATGTGGTCTGCGGCTGTGGCGGAGGAAGGCATGGCTCCGAGTCTAGCGCCGCCGCTGCCTTCCCCCGCCGGTGCCCCGTGGCGGAGTGCTCGCTAGGCGGCCGGCCCGGCGGCCACCGGGGCCTCTTCGCCGGCGACGGCGGCCTCGCGGTGCACTGGGTGGCCCTCGAAGGGAGCCAGGCCGCGGCGGCGGTAGCGCAGGAGTCCGATCCCGACGACGACGGCGGCGAGGGCGAGGGAGAGCAGCAGCGACTCCCGGGTGCTCTCCAGGATCACCATGCCGATCAGCAGCGCGACGATGCTGATAATCGCGGCCCAGGTCAGGTACGGGAAGAGCCACATCTTCAACTCCAGTTCGTGGGCCGCGGCACCCATCCGGCGGCGCAGGATCAGCTGCGAGACGGCGATGACCAGCCAGACGAACAGGGCGATGGCTCCGGAGGTGTTGACCAGGAACAGGAACACGGTGTCCGGGGCGATGTAGTTCAGGCCGACGGTGATGAACCCCACCACGGTGGAGGCCAGCACGGCACCGGCCGGGACGCCCCGCTTGGAGATGCGCATCCACGAGCGCGGCGCGTCGCCGCGGCGGGACAGGGAGAACAGCATCCGGCTGGCCGTGTAGAGGCCGGAGTTCAGGCAGGACAGGACGGAGGTCAGCACCACGACGTCCATGATGGTTCCGGCGCCGGGGATGCCGAAGAGTTCGATGACGGCAACGTACGGGCTCTTGGCCACGGAGGCGCTGTTCCACGGCAGCAGGGTCACGACGATGGCGATAGAGCCGATGTAGAAGACCAGGATGCGCCAGACCGTGGACTTGACGGCCTTCTTGACGGCGTCGACCGGGTTTTCCGATTCACCGGCGGCGATCGTGGCGATTTCCGCGCCGAAGAAGGAGAAGACGACCACCAGGATGCCGGCCAGCACGGCGCCCGGGCCGTTCGGCATGAAGCCGCCCTTGTTCACCAGGTTGTCCAGGCCGGGGGCGGGGACGCCGGGGATCAGGCCCAGGATGGCGGCGATGCCGAAGAGCAGGAACAGCACGATGGCCGCGACCTTGATCGAGGCGAACCAGAATTCGAACTCGCCGTAGGACTTCACCGAGCCCAGGTTGGTCAGCGTCAGCAGGATCATCAGGGCCAGGGCCCAGACCCACTGGTCGATGCCGGGCACCCAGCGGTGCATGATGGCCGCACCGGCGGTGGCCTCGATGCCGAGGACGATGATCCAGAACCAGGCGTACAGCCAGCCGATGCTGAAGCCGGCCCAGCGGCCCAGCGCCTTGTCGGCGTAGGTGGAGAAGGACCCGGTCTCGGGGTTGGCCGCGGCCATTTCGCCGAGCATCCGCATGACGAGGATGACCACCAGACCGGCCGCAAGGTAGGCGACCAGGATGCCGGGTCCGGCCTGCTGGATGGCGGCACCGGAGCCGACGAAGAGCCCGGCGCCGATGACGCCGGCAATGGCGATCATCGACAGGTGCCTGGGTTTGAGGGATTTGGAGAGTTGCTGGTCAGCCTGCATGAAGCGCCGTCCTTCGTGGGTGGTGGCGGGCCGCACCACGCGCCAGGCAGTGCCTGTAGCGCATGTGCTGCGGACCACAATGTCGTTTCACACTAGACCGGCACGGGAGGCCGGTGTCCTGTGCGATCCCACAGATTACGACACTTCGTTTGAGGCGCATCTCCAGCCGGGAGCCCCGGCGGGCAAAGCCTGTTTCCTTTCAGGCAATTCTGAAATGTGCGTGAAACCACTGCTTCAGGCACGGACAGGCCCGCCCGCCGGATTAATCCCGGCCGCCGCGGTACAGCTAGACGTCCCGCTTCTTGAGCAGGATGCCGGCCAGCACCAGCGGTACCACCACCCAGGCACCCAGGACCAGGGCCGCCTGCCAGGCTTCGAGGGTGTCCGGGACGTGCTCCGCCGCCGTCATCGGTGCCAGCGTGTTGTCCGGAATGAACTTGCGCAGCTCCTTGACGAAGTCGCCCTGGATGATCTGCAGGGCGATGGGCAGGACAAAGAAGATGCCCACCAGCGCCATGATGCCGCCGGCGGAGTTCCGGAGCAGTGCACCCAGCGCCAGGCCGATGGCAGCGACGGCGGCAACGTAGGCGCTGTTGATCAGCAGGGTGCGGTAGTAGTGGGCGCTGGAGACGTCGAGGGTGTGGCCGTACTGGTCGAAGATCGGCACCGCGAGCAGGCCGGACAGGAACAGCGACACGGCCGTCACGAGGAAGGCCGAGAGCACCACGACAATGAGTTTTGCCACGAACGCCGGGATGCGCCGCGGAACAGCGGTGAAGGTGGACCGGGCCATTCCGGTGGTGAATTCGGAGCTGATGATCAGCACCGCCAGCGAGCCCAGGATCAGCTGGGCGAAGGAGACGCCGGCGCTGGGGGCCGACGCCGCGATGTCGCCCTGGGCGGCCAGGGCGGCGGACCGCTGCGGATTCGATCCGGACGCCTGGAGCGCCTGGCCGATGCCCCAGGCCGCGAGGGCGCCGACCCCGACGATCACCGCCGCCGTCGCGGCCAGCAGGATCATGGTGGAGAGCAGGGTGCGGAACTTGATGAATTCGGCGTTGAGGACCCGGGGGAAGGTCGGTCCGGGGCCGCTGCTGAGGCCGCCGCGCGCGCGTCCGTCCGGTGCGGCATCCGCGTTCTGTCCGCGGCGGGACGGCGTGGGTTCGATCATGGTGGAACTCATGGCTTAGTTGCCTCCGGCCTGGGCGGGGGCGTGGGAGCCCGTGGTGATCAGCGAGTGGTATTCGACCTCGTCCTTGGTCAGTTCCATGTAGGCCTCCTCGAGGCTGGCCCTGAGCGGGGTGAGTTCGTAGATCATGACCCCGTGGTCCAGGGCGGTCCGGGCGATCTGGCGCGGCTGGATGCCGGTGACTTCCAGGAGGTCGTTCTCCTGCTCGTCCACGGAGACGCCGTCGCCGGCCAGCAGGCGCACCAGTTCCGCGGGCTGGTCGGTCCGGACGCGGACGCGGCCGCGGTCCTTGCCGGTGATGATGTCCTGGATCGGGGCGTCGGCGATGATCCGTCCACGGCCGATCACGATGAGGTGGTCCGCGGTGACGGCCATCTCGCTCATCAGGTGGCTGGACAGAAAGACCGTGCGGCCCTCGGAGGCCAGGTACTTCACCAGGTTCCGCACCCAGACCACGCCCTCCGGGTCCAGGCCGTTGACGGGCTCGTCCAGGATGACGGTCCGCGGATCGCCGAGCAGTGCCGCGGCGATGCCCAGGCGCTGGCCCATTCCCAGCGAGAAGCCGCCGACCTTCTTGCGCGCCACCTCGGCCAGCCCGGTCATCTCGATGACGTCGTGCACCCGCTGCTTCGGGATGCCGTGGGTCGCGGCCATGGCCAGCAGGTGGTTGTACGCGGAACGGCTGGTGTGGACCGCCTTGGCGTCCAGCAGCGCCCCGACATCGCGCAGCGGTGCGGCGTGCCGGGCGAACGGCACGCCGTCGACGGTGACCGACCCCGACGTCGGCCGGTCCAGTCCCATGATCATCCGCATGGTCGTCGATTTCCCGGCGCCGTTCGGGCCCAGGAATCCGGTGACCCGTCCCGGTTCGACGGTGAAATCGACTCCGGCTACGGCGGTTTTGTCGCCGTAGACCTTTGTCAGGCCTCGAGCTTCGATCATGGAAGCAGTCCTTTGCGTAGCGGTGGCTGTGTACCCACCACGCTACCCACCCGTCCCGGCCGCCGGGCGGCTTTCAGGGATGTTTCAGGGACGAATCAGGGTAGCCCCGCGCTCAGATCAGTCCTGCTGTCGGGGCGTGTAGTACACCAGCCCGCCGGAGCGGACCGAGAATTCCACGGCCCGGACCCCTGGCATCACCTCGCCGTCCACGGCGAGGACCATGGTGGGCCCGGCCGGTTCCACCCGGATCCGGCTGGCCTCGCGCAGGTGTGTGATCCGGGAGGTGGCCACGGTGCCTGTGAGCACCGACCACAGCAGGCGCAGCCGGGCGAACGACTCGTCGGCGGTGATCATCCGCAGATCCAGCACGCCGTCGTCCAGCACCGGGCGCACCAGCGGCGCGTGGTCCCGCGGGTAGTAGCGTCCCCGGCCGACGTAGAGGATCCAGAGTTTGTGCCGGACCCCGTCCACCACCAGGGTGCTCGGGGTCCCGGCAGCAAAGGTCCGGAACATGGCGATGACGCCGGCCAGCGGTTTGCCCAGGGCCGGCTGCAGGAGTTCACGGCGGCGCACCAGGTTGGGGTACAGGCCGATGCTGGCGGTGTTGAGCATGGTCAGTTCCAGAAGCTCCGGGTCATCCGGCAGTCCGCGTTCGACGGCCACATGCCCGAGGTCGGCGCGGGCAGCCTCGCCCCGCGACGCCGCGTCGACGGCGGCCTGCAGGGTGGGCGTGCCCGCATCCCGGGCGAAGTGGTTCAGGGTCCCGCCCGGGAGGACGAGCAGTGGAACGGCGTGTTCGACGGCCGCCGCGGCCGCGGTGCCCACCGTCCCGTCGCCGCCCCAGACGCCGAGCGCGGCGACACCGGGACGGGTGGCGACCCGCTCAATCTCGGCCGCGAGGTCCTCGTCCGGCTGGATTTCCTTTATATACGCCTTGGGAAATACATCATGCAAGGCTGCCGCCGTCTCGCTCGCGTAGGAGCCGCCCAGGGTGTTGACGGCGATGCCGAGGCCCTCCCCGCCGGGCAGCCGGACCGCTTCGACCGGGGTGCGGCGCACGGCGGGGAACGGCGGCCGGACCGGCCACCATCGCCGGGTCACCAGCGCCGCGCCGGCGCCGATCGCCGACCCGAAGAAGACATCCGAGGGCCAGTGCGCGCCGGTGTGAACCCTGGAATAGGCCACCCCCACGGCCACCGGGGCCAGCGCGGCGCCCAGCCCGGGCCGGACGAGTCCCACGCCGACGGCGAAGGCGACGGCGGAGGCCGAGTGGCCGGACGGCATCGAGGAGCTGGTGGGCTGCGGGTGGACGAAGCGGAAGACCGGAAGGTGTTCGGGCAGCGGGCGTTCCCGCGGCAGGAGGGTCTTGAACACGAGGTTGGTGACGGCGGACGCCACGGCCTGCGCCAGCACGCCGTGCAGCGCTGCCCGCCGGGTTTTGCCGGGGAAGAGCGCCATGCCGGCCGCGATTCCGAGCCAGAGCCTGCCCTGGTTGGCGGAACGGGAGAGGCGGCGGAAGAAGTCGTCGTGGCTGCCGCCGGGCAGCCGGGAGACCTTCCGGACGAGTTTCCGGTCCAACTTTTCGAAATGACGCGGGGCCCGGGCCAATATGCTTCGCATCTGCCCACCTTACTGCCGGGCGTGCGCGGCCCGGCGGCGGCGGGGGCGGCCCCGTCGGCAACGTACTCCTACTTGGTGCGGAGCGGCTCCGTGGGCAGCTGCTCCGTGGGGAGCGGCCGCGCGGCACCGGCCAGCAGCAGGGCCAGCAAAATCGGCGCGCCGATGGCCAGCAGCGCCGGCCGGATGCCGGTCAGGTCGCCGAGGTACCCCAGCAGGGGAGGACCGGCGAGGAACGCGACGTAGCCCAGCGTGGACACCACCGACACCCGGGCTGCGGCCCGGCGCGGGTCATCGGCCGCGGCGGACATCCCCATCGGGAAGGCCAGGGCCGCCCCGACGCCCCAGAGAGCCGCGCCGCCGGCCGCCAGCCAGAGATTTCCGGCGAAAACGAACAAGGCAAGCCCGGCGGCCGCGGCGGCCATGCTGGCCCGCAGGACCGGGACCCGGCCGTAGGCGTCGATGAGCCGGCCGCCCACGAAGCGCATGGCCGTCATGGCCAGCACAAACACGGCGAAGAGCAGGGCCCCGGTGGACTGCTCGGCGGCCAGGCCGTCGACGGCGGCCTTGGCGATCCAGTCGTTGCCTGCACCCTCGGTGAGGGTGGCCCCGAGGACGACGACGCCGATCAGCAGGGTCCGGCCCTCCCGCCAGGCGAACGACGCGCGCGGGGCCGCGTCGTCGCCCTTCGCCTCCGGCGCCGCGATGTGCGGAAGGAAGTAGCGCGGTGCCAGCAAGGCAGCGGCGACCACCACCGCGGCGATCACCACCAGGTGCACCGGCAGGCCCACGCCCAGCTGTGAGAGTCCCGCACCGACCAGCGCGCCCACGAATGCACCGCCGCTGAAGGCGGCATGGAACTTCGGCATGATCGTGCGGCCCAGCCTGTGTTCGACGTCGGCGCCCTCGATGTTCTGGGACACGTCCCAGAGCCCGATGCCGATGCCGAAGAAGAAGAGCGACACGGCCGTGCCGGGAATTGAGCCGGCGTTCAGGGACAGGGCAATCCCGACGCCGGCCGCCGCAGCGAGCAGCCCGGCCGCCCGGACCGAGTTGGCGGTCCCCAGCCGGCCCACCACCCAACCCGCCGTCGGCAGCGCGATCAGCGACCCGACGGCGACGCACAGCAGCAGGCTGCCCATCTGCCCGGAGGTGATGTTGAGGATATCGGTGACCGCCGGAATGCGGGCAGCCCAGCTGGCGAACACCAGCCCATTGATCCCGAAGACCAGGAACGTCGCCGCGGCCGCCGAGTTGAGCTGTTTTTGGCCGTCAGCCAGGGGCGTGCGGGAGTGGGAGGTCATGCCCTCCACTCTAGCCGCGGGCGCCGCGGCTCAGCGGGCCCGTTCGACCCGCTTCTCGTCCCACACCGGTTCGGCCGACTCGTACACCTTGCCGTCGGAGCCGAAGACCAGGAAGCGGTCGAAGGTGCGGGCGAACCAGCGGTCGTGGGTGACGGCCAGGACGGTTCCTTCGAAGTGGCCGATGGCCCGCTCCAGCGCCTCGGCCGAGTGCAGGTCCAGGTTGTCCGTTGGCTCGTCGAGCAGCAGCAGCGTGGCGCCGGAGAGCTGCAGCAGCAGGATCTGGAACCGGGCCTGCTGGCCGCCGGAGAGCGATTCGTACTTCTGCTCGGACTGCCCGGCGAGGCCGTAGCCGTCCAAGGCGCCGGCGGCAGCCTCGCGCGCCAGGCCGGAGCGGTGCTCGTCACCGCGGTGCAGGATCTCCAGCAGGGTCTTGCCGAGCAGGTCGGGCCGGACGTGGGTCTGGGCGAAGAATCCGGGCCGGATCCGCGCACCGAGTTTCACCGTGCCCTCGTGCGGGACCTCGGCGATCTCGACGTCGGAGACGGGCAGGTGCTCCCGTTCCGGGTCCGTGCCGCCGGTGGCGAGCAGGCGCAGGAAGTGGCTCTTGCCGGAGCCGTTGGAGCCCAGCACGCCCACCCGGTCGCCGAACCAGACCTCGGTGGAGAACGGCTTCATCAGCCCGGTCAGCTCCAGCTTCTCGGCCACGATCGCGCGTTTGGCGGTGCGTCCGCCCTTGAGCCGCATCTGCACGTTCTGTTCGATCGGCAGGGCCTCGGGCGGCCCGGCTTCGAGGAATTTCGCCAGCCGGGTCTGCGCGGCGTGGTAGCGGTTGGCCATGTCGGAGCGGAACGCGGCCTTGTTCTTGTACATGTTGACGAGTT
>DASSXE010000208.1:0-12996 GCA_035704125.1 Arthrobacter sp. | reverse complement strand
CTTCCTGCCAGGTGTGGGCCAGATGCCGGTGCGGGGCTTCTTCGGGGGCGGCCTCTGCGGGGTCAGCGTGGGCTCCGCCGGCCCCGCCGTGGGGTGGAGCGGACGTCATGCCTCGGTGGCCTCAGAAGCTGCGTAATCCTTCGCCAGCTTCCGCGCCACGCCCATGGCCGCCTGCATGGACACACTGTCGGTGGCCTGTCCGGTGCCGGCGGCGAGCCCGGCGGCGAAGCCCGCGATGAACGTCGTCAGCGGCGCGGCGGGACGGACGACGGAGTGGGCGGCCACCCCCGCGAGCCCCAACACCTCGTCGATGTCGATGTCGACGTCGTCGAGCTCAAGGGCCTGAAGCAGCGCGCGGCACCAGTCTTCGAGTGTTTCGTCCTGGCTCTTCACGGTAGACCTTTCATGTCGTCTGCTGGCGGGCGTCCCCGGGCTCGCCGGTTCCGGGGCGTGCAATCCCCAGGGCGTCGGCGTCGTCCCAGGTGTCGACGTCGTCGGTGGACCCGGAGGGCACAGGAACCGACCGCAACTCCAGACTAGCAAGGAGGCCGAACATTGATCCGCCGACCAGGGCACCGCGGCGGGCCGCGTCATCCACGACACGTTGTAGCGCGGACGTGCCATATAGGCCCACCAGCGGCTGGGTCCGGCCGTCAGCCGAGACCGCCACCGCGCCGTCAGAGGCCGCACAGTTGGAGGGCCCCGCGGCCAGCAGGGCGGCGACGGCACCGGCCACCAGCGGCATGTCGCAGGCCAGCACCAGCGTCAGCGGCGCGTGACTCAGCTCCGGACCACCGTCCTCCGGCGCGGCCAGCGCCGCCAGCCCGGCGGCCAGCGCGGCGGCTGGACCGGAAAACGGCGGGTCCTCACGGCTATACAGCACCCCCGCGGGCAGCTCTTCCCGGACAGGCCCCACCACCACGGTCCGCCGCGCACCGCGGGCGGCCAGCAACGAGCGTTCCAACAGGCTGGCTCCGTCGAAAGCCAGGCGCGCCTTGGGCACGCCGCCCAGCCGGGAGGACCTGCCCCCGGCGAGAATAACGGCGTCGAATTCCATCTGCCCAGCCTAGCGGCTGCGCTCTGGACGGGGACGCCGGCGGCTTAGTGCGCCGACTCCGGAAGCAGGAACGGGTCCCAGGCGGGGGCGGGCTTCTCCAGCTCCTTGATCTGCCAGATCGTGCCCTTCGGCGGGCCCGGCACGAAGCCGAGCTTCCAGCCCATCTCGGCGGGGGTGTGATCACCCTTGGCGTTGTTGCATCGCAGGCACGCCGCCACGAGGTTCTCCCATGAATCCTCGCCGCCACGGGACTTGGGCTGAACGTGGTCGATGGTGTGCGCGGCCTTGCCGCAGTAGGCGCAGTGGTGATTGTCGCGGCGGAGCACCCCGCGACGGCTCACCGCCGTCATGATGTTGTACCGCGGCCTGATGTAGCGGTTCAGCAGGATGACGCTCGGCCGGCCCAGGATTTCCTGCGGGCCCACCACCGGGTCGTCCCCCTCGGCCAGCACGCTGGCCTTTCCGGTCAGCACAAGGACCAGTGCCCGGCGGAAGGTCACAACCGCCAGCGGTTCATATCCAGCATTCAGAACGAGAGTGCGCATCCGCATACCTCTTCACGGCCGCACCCGCCAGGGGCACGAGGGCCGGCTGCCCTCTGCATGGTCGGGCTATGGATCGACACCACAAGAGTAAACATGGACGGCCCGGATTACCGAATTTTCCGCCCGGCGGTTTCCACGCCGCAGCCGGCTGAAGGAAGTTGCCGGGTGATGGCGGTTAAAGCGAAGGACCCCCGCCACCTGGCAGGGGTCCTTCATAATGCTTCCGGCAGCAGCCGAAGGAAAGTCTTAGCCGCCGACGCGGATGAAGACCGGGCCGGAGCCGACGTTGACGCTGAACAGTGCGGTGGTGCCACCGTTCCAGCCGCCGTGAACGGCCATGCCGTTACCGACGTAAACAGCGATGTGGGCCATGCCCATGCCGCCGTTCTGGTAGTAGGCGAGGTCGCCGGGCTGGGCCTCGGCGGCGCTCACGGTGCGGCCCAGGGACAGGTAACCTGCCGGCCAGCCGTGGTAGTGGATGCCGACGGCGGCCAGGGAGTTGGTGACCAGCATGGTGCAGTCCTGGGCAACGCCGAGCTGGGCGTAGGCGGCTGCGGCGATCGAGGCGCCCATGCCGCTGACCACGGCCGGAGCCTTGGTGGTCAGGGACGCGGTTGCCGCGGTGCCGGTGGAGCCGGCAGCTGCCGGGGCGGTGGTGGTGTCAGCTTCCTGGACCTTGACGACCGGCTTGGGAGCCTCGACGACGGGGGCCGCGGCGGTGGTGACAGCAGGCTTCTCGTAGGAGATGGCGATGCTGGAGGCTGCCGAGATGGTGGCAGGTGCCGTGGACTGAACCTCGGTGGCGGAAGCAGAGGTGGATTCGCGCTGAACGTTGGTCTCGGCAGCGTTGGCTGCGATACCGCTGGTCAGGACCAGGCCGGAGGCAGCAGCGATAACCGCGGCCTGGCGACCCATGCCACCGGCGTTGTCGCCGACGGCCTTAGCAATGACAGCCAGCGAGTTGGTCTTGGTGACCTCCGCGCGGTGGCGTGCAATGGTTGCACGAGTAGTCATCTAGTTCTCTCTTTCGTGATCCTTTGTGTCCGCGCTCAGTTCAGGCGGGACTAAGGACGCTCCGGCATCTTGGGGGTACGCCGGATCGCCCCGAAACGGGTTTCTTTAGCGAAGGGTGTACTGCGAAGACGCGCCAAAAGCAGGAACTGCAGTGCGTGAACCATCCCGCGCGCCGGCAAGGGCAACGCGGTGCATGGTAATCAGCGGGCTCGACTGAGCCTCGCCGGCGCGAAAACGCGCAGCATTGTGGCGTGAAGACACGAAAGTAGCCTCTCCCAATGCCTACGAGGTGAGCTGTCGGATTCGGATGGGAGTCACCCGGCCGCGCTGCTTCCTGGGAAGCTTTGCGACTTAACCCCAAGGTCTTCTTGCGAAGACCAAAATTGGTTCCCCCGCCCCTGCCAGACGATGTCATGCGAACGGACCTTGAGCGGTGGCAGAGTTAGGCAATCCACTCAAGAGCGCCAACTTCGGTGAAGTTGGCGTGCTTCAAACGATACAACAGTTCGGACTCAATGTCACATTCAGATCACGGCGTGTCACGGAAGTGTGAGCATTGCATCGGCTCTGTTTAGAGCCAGCCCAGCGGATCAACGACATCTCCGTTGACCATCACCTCGAAGTGGAGGTGGCAGCCGGTGGAGGCACCGGTTGTTCCGCTCATCGCCACAACATCGCCACGGGAGACCTTTTGGCCGACGTGCACGCTGGAGGACGACAAGTGGTTATACGTGGTCTCCAGGCCATTGCCATGGTCGATCACGATCCGGTTGCCGCCCCCGTAGGGGTGCCAGCCGGAGAAAGTTACGGTACCGCTTGCGGCGGCATGTACGGCCGTTCCGCACTGGGCTGCATAGTCCTGCCCGCGGTGGAACTCACCCACGGCCCCGGTGATGGGGCTGATGCGGTAGCCGAAGGGCGAGGCCGTGATCATGATGTCCAACGGAGCGCCCAGCGTGCCGGCGGATGCGGCCCGGGTGATGGATCCGACCGACTGCGCGCTGAGCAGCTGCTTCAGCTTGCCGTCCGGATCGCCCTTGGTGGTCACGGCGGTGCGGTTGAAGTCGATCTGGGCCGCCGCGGCCTTGACCTCAGGCTGGGCGGCCGCGGAGACAGAGCCCGACGTCGGGGTATCGGTGGCCAGGGCCGGGCCGGTTGCGGGGACTGCCACGGTGAGGGCCAGGCCGGTAGCCGCGAGGGCGATACCCGCCTTTTGACCGACCCCGCTGACGGCGGCGAAGTCCGCCACCTGACGGAGCGGGCTGCGGCGGGCGCGGCGCTCGTCCCGGTGCGCATCACGCGGGCGTGCGGCGAAAACGTCGATGGCCGGGCGCGGCTCCGGGGCGGGGCCGGCGGCGCGACGGCGCCCGCGGACGGTCTGCGTACTCACGTGGTTCCTCTCTGGATAGCCTGCGAAGTTAGCTGTCGGATTCGGGTCAGAGAGATCAAAGACCCGGTCCGCCGGTGCAAGCATCCAGGCACAAGGGCGCAGAAAAGGGCCCTCGCAGAGTTCGCTTGCCGCTAGCGGACTTCACCCCAAGGCTGCTGAATCGCAGCCGTTTGTGGTTCCCCCGCCTCTGCCAGTTGGTGATCTGCACACTGATCCGCTGGCAGAGCTCGGCTTCGGATCAGGTAACGCTTGTGTATCGGTGCTAGTCAGTAACTATAGGGGATTAAGGCCCGTAGTAATAATTTCGTTATCTGCTAGACGGGCTAGTAAACAGCCCCCTGACGGTCTCCCGCCGGACCCCGCTACCCGCGGGTAACGAAGACGTGCGCCGCTACTTCGGGAGGCAGCTCCAGAGCGCCTTCGATGTCCGGGACGCGCACCGAGATGTACTCCCCCACGCGCTCGAGCGAGACGGTGGCCCCGGGACGGATGCCGCCCTCGTCCAGCTGTACCAGCAGCTCCGGTTCCACCTGGATGGGCTCGGCCAGCCGGCTGACGGTAATCCGCGAGCCGGCGCCATAACCGGCCATCGCGTCGAGCAGGTTGACGACGCCGTCGGCGGACTCGGACGCCGGTTGGCCGCCCAGTTCCTCCAGCCCGGGAATCGGGTTGCCGTAGGGCGACACCGTGGGGTGGTCCAACATTTCGAAGATGCGCCGCTCCACCCGTTCGCTCATCACGTGCTCCCAGCGGCAGGCTTCCTCGTGCACGTAGGCCCAGTCCAGCCCGATCACGTCCGCGAGCAGACGTTCCGCGAGCCGGTGCTTGCGCATGACTTCGGTGGCACGCCGTCGTCCCACCTCGGTCAGCTCGAGGTGCCGGTCCCCGGAGACCACCACCAGGCCGTCCCGCTCCATGCGCCCGACGGTCTGGGAAACGGTGGGGCCGGAGTGACGGAGACGTTCGGCAATGCGGGCGCGGAGGGCGACGATGTTCTCTTCTTCAAGTTCCAGAATGGTCCGAAGATACATCTCGGTGGTATCGATCAGATCCGTCATTCAGCTCAGCTCCTCGAGCGCCGTCCTTGCGTCCTACCCACCGTACAGCGTGCGGGAGGCGGCCAGTCGGGATCCGCCATACGCTCCAGAACAGCCTAGCCTATTGTGAATTAGTCCGGATAATCACCGCGGAACGGGACCATGCCGCATCCCGCCCGCGGAGCCTCTCCGCCCCGGGCATCTCAATGACCGGACTGTGACAGCCCCATTTCCTGTGCCCGCGCCGCCGTCGGGCAGAATAGAGGCGGTCCTGCCCTATCCGACCAGGCCACGTCACGCACCCAGCCGACAATTGGAGCCACTGTGAGCGACACCAGCATCACCATCCCCGCGAACCTTCTTCCCAAGGACGGCCGGTTTGGCGCCGGCCCGTCCAAGGTCCGTCCGGAGCAGATGGAGGCCTTGGCCGCGGCCTCGGCAACCCTGCTCGGCACCTCGCACCGCCAGGCGCCGGTGAAGAACCTGGTGGGCTCGGTCCGCTCGGGCCTCAGTGACTTCTTCCGTGCCCCCGACGGCTACGAGGTTGTCCTCGGCGTCGGTGGCTCCACGGCGTTCTGGGACATCGCCAGCTTTGGCCTCGTGGAGAACAAGGCACAGCACCTGTCTTTTGGCGAGTTCGGCTCAAAGTTCGCCGCGGCCACCAACAAGGCGCCGTTCCTCGCCGAGTCCTCGATCATCAAGGCAGAGCCCGGCACCCGCCCCGAAGCCCGGGCCGAAGCGGGAGTCGACGTGTACGCCTGGCCGCAGAACGAGACGTCCACCGGCGTGGCTGCGCCGGTAAAGCGCGTGGCGGGTGTCGATGAGGGCGCCCTGGTGCTGGTGGATGCGACGTCCGCGGCCGGCGGGCTGGACGTGGACGTCGCCGAATCGGACGTCTACTACTTCGCGCCGCAAAAGAACTTCGCGTCCGACGGCGGCCTGTGGCTGGGCCTGTTCTCCCCCGCAGCCCTGGAGCGTGCCGCCCGGATCAAGGCCGGCGGCCGGTGGATCCCGGACTTCCTGGACCTGCAGACCGCCATCGACAACTCGCGCCTGAACCAGACCTACAACACGCCGGCCCTGGCCACCCTGGTGACCCTCGACGCCCAGGTGCGGTGGCTCAACGCCAACGGCGGCCTCGATTTCGCCGCCGGCCGCACGGCCGATTCGGCCGGACGCATCTACCGCTGGGCGGAGGCCTCCGCCTACGCCACCCCGTTCGTGGCCCAGGCCGGTGACCGCTCCAATGTCATCGCCACCATCGACTTCGACGATTCAATCGACGCGGCCACCATCGCCAAGGTCCTGCGGGCCAACGGAATCGTCGACACCGAGCCGTACCGCAAGCTCGGCCGCAACCAGCTGCGGATCGCGACGTTCGTGGCGATCGAGCCCGACGACGTCTCGGCGCTGCTTGAGTGCATCGACTACGTCGTTGGCGAGCTCAGGAAGTAGCCCCGCCGCCCGCGGCGCGCGGGTCAACGCTCGACGGCGTCGTCCGGGTTTACCGCCCGGGCGGCGCCGCCGTCGTCTGCGGGCTCGATCTGGATGGATCCGCCGGGAACAACCCGGAAGAACCGCAGGCCCCGCGCCCGGCGGTTGAACGCTATCCGGAGGTGCTTGGCCCGGACGATCCAGACCATTCCGATCAACGCGGCGCCGAGTCCCGCGGCCGCCGCCACCCCCATGGACCAACGCGGGCCGGCGACGTTCGCAACCCAACCGACGAAGGGCGCGCCAATGGGGGTGCCGCCCATGAAGATCGCCATATACAGGGCCATTACCCGGCCGCGCATCGCGGGGTCCGTGGTGGTCTGGACGTAACCGTTGGCGCTGGTCATCATGGTGATCGCGAACAATCCCACCGGCACCAGGGCCAGGCCGTACCAGAAGTAGCTCGGGGCCAGCGCCGCCAGGCCGGAGGTCACACCGAAGGCACCGGCGGCCCCGAAGATCACCCGCATCCGCGGACGCCCCCGTCCGGCCGAGAGCAGGGCGCCGGCGACCGAGCCGATCGCCATGATCGAGTTCATCAGGCCGAACGCGCCGGCATCCAGGCCGAATTCGGTCCCCACCATCGCCGCGATGAACAGCACGAAGTTCAGGCCCAGGGTTCCGACGATGAACACCGCCACCAGCACCACCACGATGTCCGGGCGGAAGCGGACGTAGCGCAGCCCTTCCCGGATTCTTCCCTTGCCTCCGCCGGCCCTCGGGAGCTGCCGGAGCGAGGCGGTGGGGATCTTGCCCAGGCTCAGCAGCAGCGCCACGAAGGTGAGCGTGTTGACAAGGAACACCCACCCCGGGCCGATCGCCACGGTCAGGACGCCGGCGACGGCCGGGCCGATCATTCGGGCAACGTTGAAGGAGGCGCTGTTAAGGGCGACGGCGTTCGGCAGGTAGTCGTCGCGGACCAGTTCGGAGACGAAGGTCTGGCGGACCGGCGCATCGACGGCCGACACGACGCCCAGCAGCAGGGCAAACACGTAGACGTGCCAAAGCTGGGCGGCGCCCGAGAGCACCAGGGCTCCCAGCGCCGCGCTGAGGAGGGCCATGGCCGACTGGGTGATGACCAGGAGGTTTTTGCGGTTGAAGCGGTCCGCCACCAGCCCGGCCACCGGGGCCAGGAACAGCTGCGGCCCCAGCTGCAGCGCCATGGTGATCCCCATGGCGCTGGCATCCTGGGCGCTGAGGTGATCGAAGACCAGCCAGTCCTGCGCCGTCCGCTGCATCCAGGTACCGATGTTGGACACCAGCGCCCCGATGAACCAGATGCGGTAATTCAGGATGTGCAGCGATTTAAAGGTGGACCTCATCCCCGGTCCTCCCGCTGCGGCGTCCTGAACTCTGCCAAACCGTTAGTCGGACTCGTCGCCGGCCGGTTCGTCGGCCTCCGCCGCAGCGGTGTCCTCCCACAGGGGCAGGCCCTGGGCCGCATCCTGGCTGGCGTCGTCACCCTGGGCCTCGACCTGGCCGGCGTCCGCCTGCGGCGCGTCGCCGGGCTGGGCTTCGGCGTGCCGGGCTTCGTCCTGCTGGGCGTCCTCGGGGCGCACCCGTTCGGCCCAGGGGACCCATTCCGGCGCGAGGATGGAGTCCTCGGAGGGCAGCAGGCCGAGTTCGTCCACCGTCACCACCTTGGAACGGGAGTTGCGGGTAAGGACGGCGTACCACTGCCAGCCGCCGTAGCCGGGCAGCTTTGCTTCGAAGAGGTGCGTGACCAGCCGGTCGCCCTCGCTCTTGGCGGCCAGGTGGGGTCCCACCTGCTCGGGCGATGCGATGCCCTCCACGGCGGCGCGGGCGACGTCGACGGACGCGGCGAGGAACGCGTCGGGCTTGCCCACGCGCCACACGGGGATGCCGTAGCGCGGCTTGGACCCTGCCTTGGCGCCGGCAGCCTTGCCGGCCGCACCGGCCAGGGGGGCATCGGTCTGTTCAGGTTCCGCTGTCATCTCCAGGACCCTACGCGTCCAGCTCGTCGGCGACCTTGCGCAGGGCGGTGGCGATGGCCTTGGCCTTGTTGCCCTCCGGATACTTTCCTGCCGACAACGTTCCGGAGAGGTTGTCCAGCACTGTCACCAGGTCCTGGACCAGCGGTGCGAGGTCCTTGGCGCTGGGCCGTTTGGCTTTGGCGATGGACGGAGTCTTGTCCAGCACCCGCAGCCCCAGGGCCTGGGCACCCTTGCGGCCGTCGGCCACGCCGAATTCCACCCGGGTTCCGGCCTTGAGGTCGATGACACCCTCGGGCAACGCGGACTTGGGCAAGAAGACCTCCTGGCCGTCCTCGCCCGCGAGGAATCCGAAGCCTTTTTCCTTGTCATACCACTTGACCTTGCCGGTGGGCACGTAATCAACCTTCTTCGTTCTGCTGGGGACGCGGCCGGCGGCCACCGCATCCGCACTGATATGCGGGTTCAGGGTGTGACTGCCCGGACCGTGTTGGTCTGTTCCTTCAAGGTTATCGTGCCTTGGCCACTTTGACGGCTTGAGGCGCGGACCCAACCGGACTGTTAGCGTTGCTTCCATGACACCCCAGCGCTTCCGGCGGCTCCTGCTGATCCTGGCCGCCGCCGTCGCCGTGCTCTCCCTGGTGGCCGTCGGAGGCGTGATGGCGATGGCCTTCAGTAATACTGTGGCGCCCGTGTGGCTGACCTTCGTGGCACTGTACGGGCTGCCCGTGGCGTTCCTCCTGATGGCGGCGCTGGTGGTCGACGCCGTCGCAGCCCGCCGCCGCACGCGTGAACACGGCGAAAGGTAACGTTGGACTAATGTCCCTGATCCGCGCGCTCAGCAAGGAACTGCAGGCACGCAGCGACGATTCGTTGCGCGCCTTGTTCTCCGCGCGGCCGGACCTGATGTCCCCGCCGGTCCCCGACTTTGCCGCCCTGGCCGCCCGCGCAAGCAGCCGGGTGAGCGTGCAGCGGGCACTGGAACGCCTGAACCGCCCCGAGATGCAGGTCCTGGAAACGCTGCACCTGTGCACCAACGCCGACACCGGCCACAGCGCGTCGGCCGCCACGCTCAAGCGGCTGATCAACGGGTCCACGGCGGCTGCCCTGGAGCGGCTGCTCCAGTCGCTGCAGGAACTGGCCCTGGTGCACCGCGCCGAGCCGCCGCACGGCGCGGCCACCACCGCGGGCCGGCAGCGCTTCTACCTGCCGGTCGGCA
This sequence comes from Arthrobacter sp., assembly GCA_035704125.1. Taxonomy (GTDB): domain Bacteria; phylum Actinomycetota; class Actinomycetes; order Actinomycetales; family Micrococcaceae; genus Arthrobacter. The sequence continues at coordinate 3,288 of DASSXE010000208.1, read as the reverse complement.
GCCTCAAGGACGTGATCGGCATCTACCCTGCGGGCCTGGGCCGCAGCTACACCGAACTCGTGCGGCTCCAGCCTGCCTTTGCGCAGCGAGTGGTGCAGCTCGTCGCCGAACTGCACCAGTCCGGAGCGGATCTGGCCCCGGCCGACACCCCGATGGACGCGGCCCTGTCCCTGCAGCACTGGACCGGCTCCCCGCAGGCCCTGCAGGACCTGCTGGCCACCGCCCCGGACCGCACATCCGCGCTCCTGGCCCGATTCGGCAACTGGGCCATGGGTGCCGTGCCGCAGGCCCAGCGCCGGGCTTCGGTGCTCAACGAGGGATCCGACGTCGGGCCCGTCGACTGGCTCCTGGCCCGCGGGCTCCTGGTTCCCCTGGACGCCGCACACGTGGAGCTCCCGCACAGCGTGGGCCTGGCGCTGCGCGGCGGCTACGTCATCGATCACTTCGCCCTCACTCCGCCAATACCCAGCCTGGGTCAGACCAGTGCGGCGCTGCGCCGCAACGCAGCGCTCGGCGCCATTGCCGAGACCCTGCGGCTGGCCGGGGAACTCCTCTACGCCGTCCGCGAGCAGCCCCTCGTCACGCTGCGCAGCGGCGGCGTCGGGGTCCGGGAAATGAAGCGGCTCGCCGAGACCCTGCGGATCGGCCTGCACGAGGCCGGCGTCCTGGTGGAACTCTGCGCCCTCGCCGGGCTGCTCCGCCTCGACGTCGACAGCTCCGCCTGGATCCAGGCGCCGCAACTGGAATGGCTGGCGCTGCCACGGCAGGAACAATGGCTCTGGCTTGTCAACGCGTGGCTCTCCAGCGAACGGGTCCCGTCCCTGGTCGGGCAGCCGGTCAGCGGCGTCGGCACTGCCCCGGCGCACCGTGCCGCCGCCGGGAGCACCGTCAACGCGCTCTCCGCCGAGGCGCAACGTCCGGACGCCCCGGTGGTCCGGCGGCGGATCCTGGAGATCCTGCATGAACTCACCGCCGAAGCCACCGCCGCGGACGGCCGGGCCCCGGTGCTGGACGCCGCCGCCGTCCTGGAGCGGGCCGACTGGTCGCAGCCGCGGATGGCCCGCCGCTTCAGTTCACTGATCCGCGGCGTGCTCGCGGAGGCGGAGATGCTCGGCCTGATCGGCTCCGGGGCGCTAAGCCAGATCGGCGCGGCGATCGCCCTCGAACAGCCCGATGACGCCCTCAGTATCCTCGGCGAACATCTTCCCGCGGCCCTGAATCATGTGCTGTTGCAGGCAGATCTGACCGCCGTGGCACCCGGCTACCTTGATCCCGAACTGAGCGAGAAGCTCCTGACTATGGCCGACGCCGAAGGCCAGGGTCCGGCCACCATCTACCGGTTCTCGGTCCCCTCGGTCCGGCGCGCCCTGGACTCAGGACAGGACGCGGCCGGCCTGCTGGACTTCCTCCGCGGGCACTCGGCGACCGCGGTGCCGCAGCCGCTGGAGTACCTGATTGAGGACACCGCGGCCCGCCACGCCCGGCTCCGGGTGGGTCCGGCGTCGAGCTTCATCCAGAGCGAGGACGAGACGGCCCTGCTGGAACTGCTGAACACCCCGGCCGCCTCCGGGCTGTCCCTGGTCCGGATCGCGCCCACGGTCCTCGTTTCCCCGGCCGCACCCCGGGAAACGGCCCAGGTACTGCGCGGCCTGGGACTCTCACCGGCCGTGGACGACTCCGGGTCCACTGTCGTGCGGCTGCGCCGGAGCACCGCGGCGGCGGGAAGCACCCGGCCGGTCTACACCGCCCCGCGCACCGCCCCCGCGGAGGCCGACGTCGACGCCCAGCTGGGCGCCCTGCGCGACGGACGTGCGGCGGGCGCGCCGCCGGGCGGCGTCCCGCAGGCCGCCCCGGCCGGCGAGGCCGCCACCCAGCTGGGCCTGGAGACGCTGCAGAAGGCGATCCGGCTGAAGCAGGCGGTGGTGATGAACGTGGTGGACAGCCTCGGGAATGCCACCCGGGAAACCGTTGTTCCGGTAGCTGTGAGTGGCGGACGGGTGCGTGTCTTCGACCCGGCCCGGGAGACCGAGCGCGTCCTGTCCATCCACCGGATCATCGATGTTGAAGCCACAGAGGGACTGCTCCAGTGAATGACGGACCGCTGATCGTCCAGAGCGACAAAACCATCCTGTTGGAAGTGGACCACGAGCTGGCCACCGAGGCGCGCCATGCGATCGCCGCCTTCGCCGAACTGGAGCGCGCCCCGGAACACGTCCACAGTTACCGGCTGACGCCGCTGGGGCTCTGGAATGCCCGGGCCGCGGGCCTCGATGCCGAGCGGGTGCTGGACACCCTGCTGAAGTACTCCCGGTTCCCGGTGCCGCATTCGCTCCTGATCGACATCGAGGAGACGATGTCCCGCTACGGCAGGTTGCGGCTGGAAAAGGATGCCCAGCACGGCCTGGTGATGCGCACCTCCGATTACCCGGTGCTCGAGGAAATCAGCCGGGCCAAGAAGATCGCGCCGCTGCTCGGCCCGCGGATCGACGCCGATACCGTGGTGGTGCATTCCTCCCAGCGCGGCCAGCTCAAGCAGCTGCTGCTCAAGATCGGCTGGCCCGCCGAGGACCTTGCCGGCTACGTTGACGGCACGCCGCACCCGATCATGCTCAACGAGTCCGGCTGGAAGCTCCGCCCCTACCAGCAGCTGGCGACCGAAAACTTCTGGGCCGGCGGCAGCGGCGTCGTCGTGCTCCCCTGCGGTGCCGGCAAAACCCTGGTGGGCGCCGCCGCAATGGCGACCAGTTCCACCACCACGCTGATCCTGGTCACCAACACCGTGTCCGCCCGGCAGTGGAAGGACGAACTGCTCAAGCGGACCTCCCTCACCGAGGAGGAAATCGGCGAATACTCCGGCTCCGTGAAGGAAGTCCGGCCCGTCACGATTGCCACCTACCAGGTCCTCACCACCAAGCGCGGCGGCCTCTACCCGCACCTGGAGCTGGTGGACGGCAACGACTGGGGCCTGATCATCTACGACGAGGTCCATCTGCTGCCCGCCCCGATCTTCCGGATGACCGCTGACCTGCAGGCCCGCCGCCGGCTGGGCCTCACGGCCACCCTGGTCCGCGAGGACGGCCGCGAAGGGGAGGTCTTCAGCCTGATCGGCCCGAAGCGCTACGACGCCCCGTGGAAGGACATCGAGGCGCAGGGCTACATCGCCCCGGCGGACTGCGTGGAGGTCCGGGTGGACCTGCCCCGCGACGAACGGGTGGCGTACGCGATGGCCGAGGACGCCGACAAGTACCGGCTGTGCGCCACCTCGGAGACCAAGACCGGGATCGTCGA
>DASSXE010000176.1:0-17737 GCA_035704125.1 Arthrobacter sp. | reverse complement strand
GCAGCCTTGAAGGGGAGCAGATGGGGCCGCGGTTTGACGGGAGTGCCCGCGGTTGTTCACAGTGAGTCAGTGCCCTTGAACGTTGAACCAAGCGCTCCGGGCATTCCCGCCCCCGGCGCCACCTCTTTGCGGCGGCAGGTCCTTGCCCTCGTTGTTTTTCTCGCAGTGTCCTTTGCGGTGTCATTCGTGGGGTCGCTGCCCATCAGGGCTAACGCCGCCGGCTGGTACGCGGCAGCAGCCAAAGCGCCGTGGACTCCGTCGGCCCTGGCGTTTAGTTCCATCTGGCTGCTGCTGTACGCGGCCATGGCGGTGGCGGCGTGGCTGGTCTGGCGGCAGCGGCTGTTTCCCCGCCGCTCCGCCCTGTTCGTGTACGGCGGGTTGCTGCTGTTGAATCTTGCCTGGCCACTGATGTTTTTTGGCATGTTCCCGATGCTGGGCACCGCTGCCTTGTGGCTGGCCTTGTTGCTCATCGCGGCGCACGCGGCGCTGGCCACCGCCACGGTGCTGCGTTTCGGCCCGATCAGCACGGCCGCAGGGGTCCTGATGTCGCCGTACCTGTCCTGGCTGCTTTTCTCGGCCAGCCTGAACCTGTACGCGGCCCTCAACAACTGAGCCGGGGATCCCGGCGGCGCGCCGGCCGCTCAGGCGCGGGCGTGCTCGGCGAGGATGGCATCCACCTGGCCGAGGGCCCCCTTCATGCCTTCTTCCATGCCCATGGCGACGATCTTCTGCATCTGCTCCTCGGTTTCGAAGGTTGACAGGACGGTCATCCGGGTGCGGCCGCCGATGTCCTCCAGGGTCACCGCGCCATGGATGGTGCCCAGTTCCGCCACGGGCTCGCCCGCGTCGTTCGAGAACCCGTCATCGAACTCGAGGCGGCGCGGGGCGTCGATGGCGACGAAGCGCCACCAGCCGCGGGCCTTTTCGCCGCCGGGTCCCGTCATGTAGTAACTGGCCTCACCGCCGGGTGTGAAGTCGTGCTTTTCGAAGGTGGCCGGCCAGGTGGGCGGTCCCCACCAGCGTTCGAGCTGGCGCGGGTCCTCCCAGATTTGCCAGACGCGTTCGACGCCGGCGTCGAACTCCGTGACCACCGTGAGGCTCAGCGCCTCAAGGTTCCTGGCTGAGCTGATGACTGTCATGTCGGTCCCTTTCTACCCTTCGCTTTCGCTGGTTTCTGCCGTTGCGTTCTGTCGCAGCGTTGCCGGGGGCGGCGCGGTTTCCGCCAGCAGGTCCGCTATCCGGTCCGAGCGCTGCCGCCACATGACCTCGTACTCATCGAGCAGCCGACGGACCCGTTGCAGCCCGTCATGGTTGGCCCGCACGATCTGCTCCCTTCCGCGCTTCTCCTTCGTCACCAGGGACGCGCGTTCCAGCACCGCCACGTGTTTCTGGACGGCCGCAAAGCTCATGGCGTAGAGGTGGGCGAGGCCGGAAACCGAGTACTCGGCCACCGTCACCCTCCGCACAATGTCGCGGCGCGTGGAGTCGGCGAACGCCTGGAACAAGCGGTCTACTATCTCGTCACTGAACTGATCTACAACCATTTGGTTGTAGAATAATCCGACGCAGTGCGGGAGTCAATAGCCGTCGCTCAGCCAAGGAAGGTTCGGTGCACGTCGCTGCCGTAGCGGCGGATGATGTCCCGCTTGGCGTCCTTGAATGCCGCAAGGCTGGCCGCGTGGCCGTGCTGTTCGACGCGGCGGCGGGCGAGCTCGTCGGCGATGACGTCCAGGAACAGCTCGGCCAGCAGCAGCCGGGCCGAATCCCGGAAATGCCCACGGCCGTCAACATACAGCTGGACGGTCGGGGCGGCGGTATTGATGATGACTTTGCGTTCTCCGGCGCTGTAAACCGCCCGGTCGGCGCTGTTATCCAGGCTGCGGAACTCATAGCCGGTGAAAAGGTCGACGCCGTGGTCCCGGTTTGGGTGGCGCCTCACCCGGCCCGGGGCGTGGTCAGCTGCGCCAAGGGCAGGCCGGGCCGCGCCGGGATGCGGTGGCTGGCCGGCACTGTGCGGTGAGGCATGGTCGGCGATGACGATCTCGCACACCGCCCAGTGTTCCGCCGCCCGGACCGTCAGTTCGCCCCGGTCGCCGTCGCGGTCCCCGGTGACGGTCCACTCCAGCCGCTGCGGGCCCGGCGGTTCGCCCTCGGCAAGCGGGAGCGTACCGGGCGCGGGGTCGAGGTGAATGGATTCCGGCAGGCCGGCCTGCACCGTGAGGACGGCATCCCCCGTCAGCCTCTCGGGCTCCAACAGCAGCGCCACGTGAAACGGGTGCCCCGGCGGCCGGTAGTAGAACGGGGTGGTGAAACGAAGGGCTGACGACGCCGGGCCGCCGCGTTCCGCGCCGGCCGGCAGCTCCGTTTCCAGGCCGAGGTCGAGCACGGCCGCCCGGCTCATGTGCCGCAGCAGCTCCGTGATCATCTCGGCGGTGCGGCCGGAGGTGGTGGCGCGTTCGAGATGGGCGAGTTTCTCCCGCTCGGCCTGCACGGCGGGGGCGAGCATGTCGCTGACGGCCCGGGAGAATGCCGCCACGAAGGGGTCCCTGGAGTTCAGCCCTTCCCGCTCGTCGCTGATGATGGCCCGGCCGCGGCCCAACATCTCGGTCAGGGCATCGCAGCGGACAGTGCCGAAGAGGTATTCCGTGCCCACCTGGTTTTCGAAGTCGAACAACTGGCAGTCCAGGACCGCCTGGCCGGAGAGCACAACCAGCCCGTTGGTGCGTTCATCGCCCCTGCCGCTCAGCTCCGTGCCGGCGGCGCGCTTCAGGGTCAGGGTGAAGGGGTAGTCCCGGCCGTCGAAGACGACGCTTCCGGGGCGATCCGGGCCGATCAGCACCTGCGCCGGCGGCTCCCGGTACCGGACAGGTTCGCGGTTCGGGCCGCCGGGCCCCGCATTTTCGGACACGAGCTCAACGCTGCGCCTGCCGAGCACGGCCCGCAGGTAGTAGTTTTCGGAGAGGGATTGCAGCAGGGTGCCGTGCTGGGTAATCCGGACGCGGGGATTGTCGACGACGACCGTGACCCGGGTGCCGGCGGGGGCTGAAGCCTCATCCAGGCCGAGCCTCGCATAGTCCGCGGGGAAAGCGCGGCGGTCCGCGCCGCCGTCGTCATACAGGTACCCGCCGTTGACCCCGCGGAAGACGTCGATCCGGGTGAACCGACTGTCCTGGATGGTTTCCAGCCAGCCATGGCCCAGGCCGAAGATCGCCTGCTTGAGACCGCGGCCAAAGTACCCGCGTCCGTTGCCTTCGCCGCGGGCCAGCGGACTGTGCGCCCCGCCGTAGCTGAGGATCCGGCCGGCCTGTTCGAAGGACATTCCCTCGGCCTGATCACTGACCATGAGCACCGCACCGGTGTGGTGGCGTTCGTAGAACACCTCGATCCGGCCCCCGGCGTCGGCGCCGCCCGCTTCCAGGCGGGCGTAGCTGTCGTCGCTGTTGGTGATCAATTCCACCAGCGCCTTCTCCACCGAAGCAAAGCGCCGCGAATCGATGCCGATCACCCGCTGGTCCACCCGAATTTCGGCAATTCCCATGCTGGCTCCCTCGCTCGCAGCCCGACGCCGTCCGCCCGATGAGCCGCCGGCACGCACCCGGCAAAGCAGTCTGGGGAGCCACCGCGGGCCGCTACCTGGAGCGTACCGGCTGGCGGGCGTTTTGGCACGGGCGTGCAAGATCGGCCGGCACACCCCCTGTCTGGCATCGACAAATATCGATACGCTGGGAGCCGCAACAGTGCTGATCCCAAGGAGAAGATTGATGGCCGCCACCCGCATCCCCGACGCCGGGAACTGCCGTGGCGGCCTGCGCTACTGCCGGGCCCTGGCATGAAGTTCCTTGAGAACACCCCCCGGTTCCTCTTCTTTACGGGGAAGGGCGGCGTCGGCAAGACCTCTGTAGCGTGCGCGACCGCACTAAAGCTCGCCAAATCAGGCAAGAAAGTACTGCTGGTGAGCACTGATCCGGCGTCCAACATCGGGCAGGTCTTCGGACTGACCGTCGGAAACGCCGTCACGCCGATCCGGGACGCGCCAGGCCTGTGGGCGCTGGAAATTGACCCGGAGCAGGCCGCCGAGGCCTACCGTGAGCGGATCATCGCGCCGGTCCGCGGGATCCTGCCGGAGGCGGAACTGGCCGGCATCGCCGAGAGCCTCTCGGGCTCCTGCACCACGGAGATCGCTTCGTTTGATGAGTTCACCAACCTGCTCGCGGACGGCGGCTCCTACGGGGAGTATGACCACATCGTTTTCGACACCGCCCCGACAGGCCACACCATCCGGCTGCTGCAGCTGCCCGGTTCGTGGACCGATTTCCTGGCCGCCGGCAAGGGGGACCCTTCCTGCCTGGGCCCGCTGTCGGGCCTCGAGAAACACAAAGAGGTGTACGCCAAGGCGGTTCAGGCCCTGACGGACCCGGCGAGGACCCGGCTGGTCCTGGTCAGCCGCGCCCAGACGTCGTCGCTGGACGAGATCGAACGGACGTATCGGGAACTGAACCAGATCGGGATCGGTGGCGGCTACGTCGTCATCAACGGCGTCCTGCCACCAGCCGCCGGCACTGAGGATCTGGCTCAGGCACTGCGCGCCCGGGAAGCTGCCGCCATGGCGGCCATTCCCACGGCCGTCGCGGACCTTCCCCGGGATGTCCTGGACCTGAAGCCGGGCAACATGGTCGGCATTCCCGCCCTTGAATCCCTTTTCGCCGCCACCTCCGACACCGCCGCCGCCCATGACGCCGCGCCGGCCGCCGCCGCCGCCGAGGATGCGCCGCTGGCCGCACTGGTGGACGAGGTGGAACGTGACGGCCACGGCCTGGTGATGTGCATGGGCAAGGGCGGCGTTGGCAAGACCACCGTCGCGGCAGCCCTCGCCGTCGCCCTCGCGAAACGCGGGCACGCGGTGCACCTGACCACCACCGACCCGGCAGCCCATCTCACGCAAACACTCCACGACGCCATCCCGGGACTGACGGTCTCCAGGATCGATCCCGAAACGGCCATCAAGGAATACCGAACACATGTCATGAAGACCAAGGGCCGGGATCTGGACGAGGACGGACGGGCGGCCCTCGCCGAGGACCTGTTGTCCCCGTGTACCGACGAGGTCGCCGTGTTCCGGCAGTTCTCCAAGGTTGTCCAGGAATCCCGCCGGCACTTCGTGGTGATCGACACGGCACCAACCGGCCACACACTGCTGCTTCTGGACGCCACCGGCTCCTACCACCGCGAGATCGCCCGCCAGGTCGGCGAGACGATGGGATTCGTGACTCCGCTCATGCGGCTCCAGGACCCGGCGCAGACCAAGGTCGTGCTGGTCACGCTGGCCGAAACGACGCCGGTACTGGAGGCTTTGGAGTTGAAAACGGACCTGGAACGGGCCGGAATCCGCCCGTGGGCCTGGGTTATCAACAACTCGATCGCTGCGGCACACCCGCAAACACCGTTCCTGCGGGCCCGGGCCGCGGGCGAACTCGAACAGATCACGAAGGTGCGCGCCCTGACGGACCGGCTGGCTCTCATTCCACTGTTGCCCGAGGACCCCATCGGCGAAAGCAAGTTGTCGGCGCTGGCCTCCTGGCAGCAGAGGGTCTAGAGAACCTGGGCGCGCCGTTCGATTAGGACGGTGTCCCGCCACTGACCCGCAGCGGGCCCATGGGGCATGAGAGCAATTTTCTCGCGTCGCCCCACGATCCTGAAGCCATGGGCGAGGTGGAGTTTCAGGCTCGCCTCGTTCTCGGGGAAGACGCTGGCCTGGATGGTCCAGATTCCACCGTCTTCCGTCGCCTGGATCAGCGCCCGCAGCAGGACCGACCCGATCCGCCTGCCACGGGCGGCCTCGGATACGTAGATGGAGTGTTCCACGACGCCGGAGTAGACCGGGCGGGCCGAAATCGCGGATACGGCCGCCCAGCCGAGAATCCCGCCGCCTGGCCCCTCTGCCACCAACCTGGGGGCGGCGAGCCGCGACTGGTCAAAATAGCTCCAGTCCGGCGCCCGTGCCTCGAACGTTGCCTGCCCGGTCGCGATACCCTCGGCGTAGATCCGCCGGACTGCGGGCCAGTCCGATTTCCGCATGGGCCGGACCTTCACCTCGGGCTGTGGACCGCCGCTCACAGGGAGGCCAGGAGGCCGGCCGTCCGCTCCATCGCCCCCGGGACCAGCGAGTAGTAGGCCCAGGTGCCCCGCTTTTCACGGTGCAGCAGGCCGGCGTCGACCAGAATCTTCAGGTGGTGGGACACGGTAGGTTGTCCCAGGTCCAGCGGCTCGGTGAGGTCGCAGACGCAGGATTCGCCGGAGGCCTCGCCCTTGACGATGGAGAGCAGACGCAGCCGGTTGGGATCCGCCAGGGCCTTGAAGACGAGGGCCGTGCGCCGGGCATCCTCCGCGCTGAGGGCAGGCTGTCCGGACGGCGTGCAGCAGGCCTCGTCGAGGCCCGGCTCAACAGTTTGCTGAGAATTCATGTCCCCATTATGCACACAGATTGACATTCATCGATATAGGGCGGAATACTTCATATCGACAAGCGTCAATCTAAAGCTAAGCAGCACAGGAGTCCCGTGAGCATCCAGACCGATCCGCCGCCCACCCTCGGAGGCGAGGCTGCCGCTGCCGGCAAGCTCTCTACCCTCGACCGCTTTCTGCCGGTGTGGATCGTCGCGGCCATGGCGCTGGGCCTGTTGTTGGGAAGTTTCGTCCCGGGCCTGAACACCGCCCTCGGGGCCGTCAAGATCGGCGAAGTGTCCCTGCCGATCGCCGTCGGGCTGCTGGTGATGATGTATCCGGTGCTCGCCAAGGTCCGCTACGACCAGGCGCACCGCGTGATCGGCGACCGCAAGCTCATGGTCACCTCACTGGTACTGAACTGGCTGCTTGCCCCGGCGTTCATGTTCGCCCTGGCCTGGATCTTCATCCCTGACCTGCCGGAGTACCGCACCGGGCTCATCATCGTTGGGCTTGCCCGCTGCATCGCCATGGTGATGATCTGGAACGACCTTGCCTGCGGTGACCGGGAAGCCGCCGCCGTGCTGGTTGCCATCAATTCCGTCTTCCAGGTCATCGCGTTCGGCGCCCTGGGCTGGTTCTACCTGCAGCTGCTGCCTTCCTGGCTTGGCCTGCCCACCACCAGCGCGGACTTCTCCTTCTGGTCCATCACCGCCTCGGTGCTGGTGTTCCTGGGAATCCCGCTGCTGGCCGGCTTCCTCACCCGCACCCTCGGCGAAAAAGCCAAGGGCCGCGATTGGTACGAAGCAAAGTTCCTTCCCCGGCTCGGCCCCTGGGCGCTGTACGGCCTGCTCTTCACCATCACCCTGCTCTTTGCCCTGCAGGGCGGCACCATCACCGCCCGGCCGCTGGACGTGGCCCGGATCGCACTCCCGCTGCTGGTCTACTTCCTGGTCGTGTTCGGCGCCGGGATGCTGATCGGCAAGTGGCTGGACCTGGGCTACGCGAAGACCACCACCCTGGCGTTCACCGCCGCGGGAAACAACTTCGAACTCGCCATCGCCGTGGCGATCGGCACCTTCGGCGTCACCTCCGGGCAGGCGCTGGCCGGCGTCGTCGGACCCTTGATCGAGGTCCCCGTCCTTGTTGCACTGGTGTACGTGGCACTCCGGGCCCGCAAGCGCTACTTCCCGTCCAGCACCTTTTCCGCCTAGTCCCACAAACTTCAGGAGAACACCGTGAGCACCGACACCGCTAAGAAACCTTCCGTCCTGTTCGTCTGCGTCCACAACGCCGGCCGTTCCCAGATGGCCGCCGCCTTCCTCACCACCCTCGGCGAGGGCCGCATTGAGGTCCGCTCCGCCGGCTCCCAGCCCGCGGACAAGGTCAACCCGGCCGCCGTCGAGGCCATGGCCGAACTTGGCATCGACATGTCCGCCGAGATCCCCAAGGTCCTCACCACCGAGGCGGTCAAGGAATCCGACGTCGTCATCACCATGGGCTGCGGCGACACCTGCCCGATCTTCCCGGGCAAGCGCTACGAGGACTGGGAACTCGAGGACCCGGCCGGCCAGGGAGTCGAGTCCGTCCGACCCATCCGTGACGAGATCAAGACCCGCATTGAGGACCTGATCGCCTCCCTCACCCCCGCCAAGTAAGCGGCGCACCCGACCGTAGGAAGCAGAGGACACCATGGACGTAAGCACAGTCCTTCCCGTCGCTGTGATCGGAGCCGGGCCAGTCGGCCTCGCCGCGGCAGCGCACCTGCTCGAACGCGGCCTGGAGCCGTTGATCCTCGAGGCCGGCCCCGTCCCGGCCGCATCGGTCCAGCAGTGGCGCCACATTCGGCTGTTCTCCCCGTGGCAGTACAACACCGACGCCGCAGCCGTCCGCCTGCTCGCCGCCACCGGCTGGGAATCACCGGAACCGACGGCGCTGCCCACCGGCGGTGACCTCATCGACGGCTACCTCACACCGCTGGCCGCACTGCCGGCCATAGCTGCCCGGCTGCACACCGGTGCCCGCGTCGTGGCCGTGACCCGGCAGGGCATGGACAAGACCCACAGCCGGAACCGCGACACCACGCCCTTCGTCATCCGGGTAGAACACGCCGGCGGCGAAGTCCGCGACTACCGCGCCGGCGCTGTCATTGACGCCTCCGGTACCTGGTCCACCCGCAACCCGCTGGGCACCTCCGGCCTGCCCGCTGTCGGCGAAGCCGCCGCGGCGGACCACATCTCTTCTCCCCTGCCGGACGTCCTGGGCCGCGACCGTGAAGCCTTTGCCGGTCGCACGGCCGTCGTTGTCGGGGCCGGCCACTCAGCGGCGAACACCCTGATCAGTCTCTCCGAGCTAGCGGCCCAGGTTCCCGGCACGAAGATCATTTGGGCCATCCGCGGCGCCTCGGCGGCCAAGGCCTACGGCGGCGGCGACGCCGACGGGCTGGCGGCCCGCGGCCTGCTTGGCAGCGGGCTCCGCGCCCTGGTGGAGAACGGCACGGTGGAACTGCACACCGGCTTCGGGATCGCCGCCGTCGCCGCCGCCGACGGCGCGGTCACCTTGGTCTCCACCGACGGCCGCACCGTGGAGGCCGACGTCGTGGTTCCGGCCACCGGTTTCCGCCCCGCACTGGATATGCTCCGGGAACTCCGGCTGGAACTGGATCCCGGCGTCGAGGCCCCGCGTAAGCTCGGGCCGCTGATCGACCCGGAATTCCACTCCTGCGGTACTGTCGAGCCGCACGGCGCCAGGATGCTGGCCCACCCCGAGCAGGACTTCTACATCGTGGGCATGAAGTCCTACGGCCGGGCCCCGACCTTCCTGCTGGCCACCGGCTACGAGCAGGTCCGCTCCGTCGCCGCAGCCCTCGCCGGAGACCGCGAAGCAGCCGACACCGTCCAGCTCGAGCTGCCCGAGACCGGCGTCTGCTCCTCCGACAGCGGCACCAGCTGCGACGTCCCCGCCGCCGCAACGGGTTTCGTGGCGGAAACCTCCGGCGGGTGCTGCGGGGCGCCCGAACCCGTGCTGGTCGGTTTCCCGACCGGGCTGGCCCACGGCCGCTCCGGCGTCAGCTGATCCCGCTGGCGTTCGCTGAACCCTGCTGCGGCCGGCGTTGGCGGTTGGCGATCAGTTGGAGTCCGACGTCGGGAATCCCCCGTGCGGCCCGTCCTGCGAGGTGCCGGCGGGCGGCTCGATGAACCCGCGAAGCCATGCCAGAGCATCGTCGCGCGAGGTGAAGAACTCGTGCGGGTAGTCGGTGTCACGGCTGGTGGCCGCGGCGATCACGCGGTCCACCGCGCTGGAACCCAGTACGGCGATGGCGACGACGTCGGATGATTTGGCGAATTCGTACCGCGCCGAGGCGCTGATCTCCACGTCGGTCATGACCGAGAGCATCGGCATCCGGTGGCTGCGGGTTAGGGCCGCGGTGGCTTGCAGCGCGTCCTTGGCATCGACAATGTCCACGAACGAACCCGGCGTCCACGAGGACTCAATGATGCCCTCGTTGACCGTGAGGGAGTTCTTCCCGTTCGCAGCAAGGATCGTTTCCGGCATCATCCGGCCCATTGTAGGCGCGGCCTGCGACATCACGTTGTCAACACCCCGGTCAACGGATGCCGGCGCGCTTGCGGCGGTCTTTCTTGCCGCGCAGGTCCCGGTTGAGCCGCCGGTCACCGTGGTACAGGATGGACGCCCAGTCGACTTCCTCCGGGGACTTCGGGATGATCGCCGGCGGCTCGGCCGCGACAGCCTTCGGCCTGACGTAGAGCCAGTTCAACACGCCCAGGAAGATGTCCACGATCGAGTTCCGCACGCCGATGTAGGCGACGATCGCGTACGCGGCCATCACGGCATTGAAGGCCGCGAACACCGCATTGGCCCAGTTCTGCAGCGAGACGTCCCGCCAGACGGTGAACAGCGAGAAGATCACGATGGCGTAGGGGGCCAGGACGTAGATGGCGGGGGCCGCCGTCCGGTCCTTGACCTTGGGGGTGCGCGCGAAGGGGATCTTGTCACCCGTGAGCGCCTGCTGCAGCGACTTGATCACGCCGGCCAGGTTCACCGGCATCAGGACCAGGTTGAAGCCGTAGATCCGGAAGATGTCGCTGAAGCGGTGGCCGGAGTCCCTCAGGTCGCTGCCCATGGCCAGGAAGTACGGCAGCGCCGCGGCGAAGACCAGCGGGCTGAGCAGGCGGCTGTCGTAGGGATAGGCCAGCAGGAACAGCAGCCCGAAGCTGGCCCAGGTGATGGAGGCCATGTAGTTCACGCGGAGCATGATTTCGCGTGCCCGGACGTTCCGGTCGCTGCCACGGCGGCGCCGGATGGTGTCCCAGAGCTTGGGCAGGATCAACAGGCCGCCATTGGCCCAGCGGCGGCGCTGAACCACCAGGGAACCGAAGTCCGGCGGCGTGGCGCTGTAGCTGAGGCGTTCGGGGTAATTGATCAGGTCCCAGCCCTCGCGGCCCAGGTCCACGCTGGACTCGGTGTCCTCGATGACGGTCCTGTCCTGGATGTAGGTCCGGACCTCGAAGCCGCCCTCGGCGGAGACTTCCACGATGTCCTCGAGCGCCACCTTGCGGATGACGGCGTTGGCGCCCACCCAGAAGGTCGCGCCGTAGCGGGTCATGCCCTGGTGCTGGATGTGCTGGAGGTCGGTGGACGCGCCGGCAACGCGCTCGATGCGCGTCGGGGCGCCCCGGAAGGAGGAGTAGGGCGTCTGGGTGACGGCGACGCGTTCGTTGCCCGGGGATTCCAGGAATGCCACCAGGCGCAGGCAGTAATCACGCAGCAGCAGCGAGTCGGCGTCGAGCGTCAGGACGTAGGTGCTGTCCGCCACGACCAGGTCGCCGGGGGCGGGTTCCGTGGCGGCCCGCAGGACGGTGCCGTCCGCGGTCTGTTCCTGCCGCCAGCGGTGGCCCATCAGGCTCAGGTACGAGTTCAGGTTCATGGCCTTGTTCGCCTCGTGCGAGAGGCTCACGTACTTCTTGCGTTCAAAGGTGGAGATCCGGGCGTTGAAGATCCAGGTCAACCGGGCATACAGCTCGCGCATCCGCGGCCGCTCGGGTGCGGCGTTCTGGGCCTGGGCGGCGTGCAGGGCGGTCAGGACGAGGCGGAGCTCACGGGCCAGGCCCATCAGGACCAGGTCCACGAAGAATTCGTCGACGTGGTCTTCGACGCGCTCGGCTTCGGCCATGCCTTCCAGCCAGCCGGCGGCGTATTCGTACTCTTCGACCAGCGCGCGCAGGCCGCCGTCGCCGTGCCCCTCGCCGGCCCCCTGGTCGAAAGCGGCCAGTGCCGCGTTCAGGCGGGCGGCCGGTTCCTTGAGGGTCCGGGTGATGTTGGTGGCCAGGTCCCTGGTCGCCTGCAGCCGTTCCTGGTCCGCGGGGTCCGAGGGGTAGGGCGGGTCATCGAGGAGCAGGACGACGGACAGGTCCGGGAATTCCTGCAGGGCGGCGGACCAGAGGGTGGCGCGGACCACCTGCGGTTCTTCCGCGTAGGAGGGGACCAGGACGGTCACGCCGGAGTGGTAGTCGGCGAAGTGGCGGTCCAGTTCGCCGCGCGGTACCCGGCGGTGGTCACGGAAGCGGTTGAGCGCGCCCTGCCGCGCCAGCAGGTACATCAGCGCCGAAAACGTCAGGAATGTTACGACGACGACGTAGGAGACCGATTCGGCCCGGAACCTGAATCCCGCGGTGGGATCGTTGATCAGGTTCCGCAGGACAGTGGTGACCACGTAGGCCAGCCAGGCCAGCACCGTGACGACGATGCCGATGCGGCCAAGAATGATTTTCCGGCGGGAAGGCTCGGGATGGACAATCGCCAGAGGTTCGGACCGCCGTTCGGCCCCCCATTGCCGCTTTCGGGCTTTCGACGCCGCATCGTCGGCATCGAGATCATCGGGCCGAGGCGTGGCCAGAACGTCAGTCATACTTCCCCATCTGCATGATGTGCACCCCCAGCGGACACACGTCAGGCCGCCCGCTCCGTCATTGGAGTGTGCGGTCTGCCCTTATACTAAGCGCACGACCCCGAATAATCAGTCCCCCGGTTGAAACAACGTTGCAGCCGGGCGGGACTTAATTCGGCGGCGTATCCGCATGAAGGGGTTGCCGGACGACTCTCTGACAAGCATTGGGGTAATTCTGTGTCAAACCGCTTTCCCGGACGCCGCCTTTCCAAGCTCCGGCTTGGGGTCCTCCTCCTGGTCGTCATGGTTCTCGCCGGCGGCTCCTACCTGGGTCTCCGCTCCTTCCAGGACGCCAACGCCGCGTCCTCCATCCCGTCGGTGTTCTCCGGTTACGTTGACGTGACGGCGACGCCGCGGTTCGCATTTGAGTCCCCGACCACGCCGGAGGCGAAGGGCGCGGTGCTGTCCTTCATCGTGTCGGACAAGCAGAACCCCTGCGTCCCGTCGTGGGGTGCGGCCTACGGCCTGGCCCAGGCCGAATCCGAGCTGGACCTTGACCGGCGGATCGCCCGGCTGCGGCAGGTCGGCGGAACGGTGTCCGTGTCCTTCGGCGGCCTGACAAACAGTGAACTGGCGATCGGATGCACGGATCAGGACCGGCTCACCGGCGCCTACCGCGACGTCGTCGAACGCTACGACCTGAACTCCATCGACCTGGACATCGAGGGCACGGCCCTGGCCGACACCGCCTCGATCGACCGCCGTGGAAAGGCCGTCGCCGCCCTGCAGCAGCAGCGCAAGAGCGACGGCAAGAACCTGGACGTGTGGCTGACGCTGCCGGCGGACCCGGCCGGGCTGACCCAGGTGGGCCGCGACGCCGTGGCACGCACGCTGCGCGCCGGCGTCCAGCTCACCGGCGTGAACATCATGACGATGGACTTCGGCGGCAGCAAGCAGCCCGGCCAGTCCATGTTCCAGGCCTCGGCGTCCGCCGCCGACGCGGCGCACACGCAGCTCCAGGCGCTGTACCGCGACAACGGCGAGGACCTCGGCTCGGACACCGCCTGGCGCCGGCTGGGACTGACCCCGATGATCGGGCAGAACGACATTGCCGGGGAGATCTTCACCCTCGACGACGCCGCCGCCCTCAACGGGTACGCCAAGTCCAAGGGCGTGGGCCGCGTTTCGATGTGGTCGCTGAACCGGGACCGCACCTGCGGCAGCAACTATCCGGACGTGGCCAAGGTGTCAGACAGCTGCAGCGGCTTCAAGCAGGGCAACTCGTTCTTCTCCACCGTGCTGGGCGCCGACGTCATCCCCACGCAGACCGCCGAGGCCCAGGCCCCGGCCGTCTCCGCCACTCCCACCGCGACGGACGACCCGTCCACCAGCCCCTACCCGGTCTGGAACCAGACGGCCCGCTACGTCAGCGGCGACCGGACCGTCTGGCACGGCAACGTGTACGAGGCCAAGTGGTGGACGCAGGGCGACAGCCCGGACAACCCCGTAGAACAGGGCGCCACCGTGCCGTGGAAGCTGATCGGCCCCGTGCTGCCCGGCGACCGGCCCAGCCCCCGCACCACGATCGCGGCCGGCACCTACCCTGACTGGTCCCCGACGACGGTCTACCAGCGCGGCACCCGGATCCTGTTCGACGGGTACGCCTTCGAATCCAAGTGGTGGAGCCAGGGTGACAGCCCGCAGGCCATGCTGGAGGGGGCCCCGGACTCGCCGTGGCTGAAGCTCACCGCGGCGCAGCTGCAGGCCCCTGCCGCAACCGCCAGCGCCAGCGCCACCCCGTCCCCCACCGGCAAGTAACCAGGGAAGCATCCGGGGAAGCCGCAGCACGGCGGCCCCGGGTTGGCGGCTGTGACCATTCTCACCCGCAATAATCGCCTTCCGGCTTGAGCCTGCTTCCGGCCGCTGTGCATCATGGGAAGGCCGGCAGGAACGTGCAGTCCCGCGCCGGCGAAGCCCCAGGTTTGCTCCGACGCCGTCGCGCCGGCAGCGCTCCGGGGCGCCATCCTGGTGGACGCAACGAGGCCACACCGGTGGGCTCTTCGAGCCGCCACGGTCCCGGGCGTTCCCGGTTGGACCCACGGCGGCTCCGCATCGGTGCGGCAGCCGGACACCCGGATCACGAATGGAAGCACTGAACAATGACGTTTGAAACTGCCAACTCTGTCACCCACAAGCTCTGGGACCGCGCCACGATGCACCACGAATTGGATGCCCTGGTGCACGACCTCTCCGTCCGGCACAACACCGCGAAGTCCAACATCGCGGTCCACGCCAGCGGCCCCAACACCTTCACGCTCAGCCTGAACCAGGGCGCGGGCAACCTGGAGGCGGCGTCCGCCTAGGACTCCATCGCAGAAACGAACGACGACGGCGGGAAGCACTCCCGCCGTCGTCGTTCGTTTCCCGGCACCCTCAGGCCGCCGCCTAGCCGGCGGCGGTCCGCATGGTGTTCTTGGCCCGGTACATGTCCTGGTCGGCGCCGGTCAGCAGCGCCCGGACCAGGTCGCGGTGGCCGTCCGCATCCGCCTCCGGCGGCACGGCAACCTCCGCACACCCCACGGCGATCCCCAGCTGCAGCGTAACCCCCTCGACCGTGACGGGCGCGGCAAGGCAGTTGCGGACGCGGGCCGCCACGGACTCAAACTCCGAGGGGTCCTCAAGCCCGGGAACCAAGACGACGAATTCATCGCCGCTGTAACGGCACACCGTGTCCGAGCCGCGCACTGCGCCGGCCAGCATCCTTGCCACGTGTTCGAGCACCTGGTCTCCCGCGGCATGGCCCATGGTGTCGTTGACCTGCTTGAAGTTGTTGACGTCGCAGAACAACAGGCCCACCCGCTGCCGCCCGGCACCGGCCCGGGCCAGCGCGGCGAGCAGGCTCTCCTGCAGTTGGCGCCGGTTGGGCAGGCCAGTCAGCGGGTCGTGAAGCGCCCGGTGCCGGGCCTCCCGCAGCAGCTTGGCGCGCTCGGCACCGGCGTCCTCAAGCTGACGGTGGGCGGTGGCGAGCTCACGCTCATACCGCCGCCGCTCCGGGGCCGCGAAGAAGATCATCAGGTCCCGCGGCTCGGCGCCCGCCATGCTCCGGGTGACGGTGAGCAGCACCGGACGGCGTTCCCCGTCCGGGCCCAGCACCGAGATCGACAGTTCGGACAGGTGCCCGTCGCGGTCCAGTTTGGGACCGGCGTGGGTGCGGAACATCAGCCGGTCCCCGGCCGGCAGCAGGTCCAGCAGGCGGGTGCCGTTGAGGGCGCCGGCGGCGACGCCGGCCCAGCCGCAGAGCGTGGCGTTGGCCGCCAGGATGGTCCCGTCCGGAGCGGCCACGACGTAGCCGGCGGGGGCCTGGTGGAAGAGGCTGCCATAATCGAGGGCGCCGGCACGGGCCCCGGTCATGGCCGCGACAGGTAGTCGAGCATCGCGGCGGCGGTTTCCTCCGGAGCACTGCTCTGCGGGAAGTGGCCGGTGGCGGCGAGGCGCACCAGGGTGGCGTCGGGCAGGTTCCGGTGCAGGTAGGTCCCCACCTGGTCCGGGGTGACGACGTCGTCGGTGCTTTGCAGGACCAGCACGGGGATGCCCACCCCGGGCAGAAGGTGCCGGACATCGGAGAGGAATGCCACCCGGGCGAAGTCGCGGGCCACCCGCGGGCCGATGCGGCCGAAGCTGCCCTGGATCTCCCGGCCGAGTTCCGGCGCGTGCGGGGCATTCATGTAGACGGGGGCCATCGACTCGGCCCAGACCAGGTAGTTGGCGTCCAGGGATTCAAACACGTCATCCAGGTCCTGGCTGCTGAACCCGCCAACGTAGCCCGCGTCGGGGTGGTCGAGGTAGCAGGGCGATGCCGTTAGCAGAATCAGGCGGCCGAAGTACCGGGCCCTGTCCTGGACCGCGGCGCTGACAGCCATCATGGAACCAACGCTGTGGCCGATCAGGGTGGCGTCCCGCAGCCCAAGCTCCGCACAGACCTCCAGCAGGTCCTCGACGTAGGCCTCGAGCGTGGCGTATCTGGCCGAATCATAGGCGGACGCCTCCGAACCGCCTGAACCGACATGGTCCAGCAGGATCACGCGGAATCGGTCCGTGAAGGCCGGCAGGATCCGCCGCCACATGGTTTGGTCCGTGCCGAAGCCGTGCACAAACACCAGCGTCGGGCCGTCCTCGGTTCCGAGGATCCGCACGTTGTTGCGGACCATTGCGCCGGTCACCATTCGATCATCCTGCCCTCTTCCTGAACTCCTCCGGTGTTGACGCCGTCCCTGCCGGCAAAAGTGCGGCACCGTGGCCCGGCGCTGGCGGATGAGTCGATCAATCCTAGCCCGCGGGAACGGGCCGGTAACTTCGCCATGCTGGACAAACCAAAAAGACTAGTTAGACTATCTATATTGTGTTCTAGCTATTAGATCGGTGAAATTATGACGGCGGTCCTCGAACCCCAGCAGACGGCTCCGGCCGCCCCTACCCCCGGCCGCGCCGCCGTCGCACCGCTGCACTGCGGAGCCGCAATGCTTGAGGTGGAACCGCTCGATTCGTTGGCCTGGGCATATCTGCCGTCCGGGCTGGCTGAGTGGGCCTGCCCCTGCGGCTTCCGACTGGACGCCGGGGTGGCGGACGATCCGCTGCTGGCCGTCCGCACCTCCTCGGCCCGGGTCGAAAGCCTGCAATGGGAGCTGGACGCCGCGCAGGAGCACTTCGAACAGACCCTCCGGACGGCCGCCGCCCTCGGAGCCGGCCGTGCTGCGCTGAGCATGGCAGCGGGCCTCCCGGCCGCGGAACTCGCCGAGCTCCTGCGGTGACCCTCACCCGCCTCCTCCCCCGGCGGAATGCCGCGGTACACGCCGCGCCACATCTCACCGCGCATCCAGCCGCCGGCGCATCCGGGTGTCCCGCCGCATTCTCCGCCGCTCGCCAGGAACCTGCCCGCCAGGAAGCGGTTCGCGAGCACCTGCTCGGGGAGCGCCTGATCGGAGACCGCTACCGCATGGGCCAGCTGCTGGGCCGCGGCTCGGAAGCCGATGTCTACCGGGCCGCCGATGTGCTCGCGGGGGCCGACGTGGCCGTCAAGATCTTCCGCACCGCAGCGGAGGACGCGGCTTCGCCGTTCAGGCGGGAACGCGAACTCCACAGTCCGATCCGGCATGAGAACGTCGTGCAGCTGCTGGGCCACGGCCGCGTCGCGGCGGACGGCGGCCTCGGATCCGGCCGCAACTATGTTGTGACGGAACTGGTCAGGGGGCCGGACCTGCGCGCCGTGGTGCAGGACAAGAGCCCGGACGCCCTGCAGGTGACCGCTTGGATGAGCGACATCGCCGCAGCCCTGGCCCACCTGCACCGCAGGGGCATCGTCCATAACGACGTGAAACCGGCCAACATTGT
>DASSXE010000165.1:0-4014 GCA_035704125.1 Arthrobacter sp. | reverse complement strand
GGACAGGCTGTTCAGCGCCACTTGCCGCGCGCCGACGTTGCCGGCGGTGCAGGTGATGGCGTGCAGCCGGACCTCGGGCCGGGACAGCAGGTAGACGATGGCCAGGGCGTCGTCGATGCCGGTGTCGACGTCCATCAGGATGGAATGCGCCGGGCCTGCCGTACCGGCACCCGGCACAGGCCCGGAGGTGCTCAGAAGAGGGCCACCTTTGGCGTGCGCGGGAAGATCTCGTCGAGCTCGGCCAGTTCGGCCGCGTCCGGCACCCAGGCGACGGCGGCGGCGTTCTGCCGGACCTGCTCTGGCCGGGTCGCGCCCGCGATCACGCTGCTGACCGAGAGCTGCGCGGCAAGCCAGGAGAAGGCCACCTGGATCTCGGTCAGATCCCGCTCCGCGGCGAACGCGGAGAACTTCCCCAGCTGGTCCCAGTCGGCGTCGTCGACGAGGTTGGTGCGGGTGTGGCTGAGCCGCGACCCCTCCGGCGCCTGCCCCTTGGCGTACTTGCCGGTCAGCAGGCCGTTGGCCAGCGGGAAGTACGGCAGCACGCCCAGGCCGTAGGCTTCGGCGGCCGGGGTGACTTCGAGCTCGGCGCGGCGGTCCAGCAGGTTGTAGTGGTTCTGGCTGGAGATGAAGCGGGCGCCGCCGCGGGCGCGGGCCACGAATTCGGCCTCGGCGATCTGCCAGCCGGCCCGGTTGGAGTGGCCGATGTAGCGGACCTTTCCGCTGGTCACGAGCTCGTCCAGGGCCGCCAGGGTCTCGTCGATGGGCGTCTGCGGGTCCGGGGTGTGGAACTGGTAGAGGTCGATCCAGTCCGTGCCGAGCCGGCGCAGCGAGGCCTCCGCGGCGCGGATGATGTAGCGGCGGGAACCGCGGGCGCCGAAGTCGTTGCCGTTGGTGCCGCGCATGTCCATGCCGAACTTGGTGCCGATCACGGCGTCGTCGCGGCGCCCGGCCAATGCCTGTCCCAGCATCGTTTCGCTGAGCCCCGGTTCGCGGCCGTACGCGTCCGCGACGTCGAAGAAGGTGATGCCGGCGTCGAGCGCTGCGTGCACGACGGCGTCGGTCCCCTCCTGCGTCTCGGTGGCGGTCCCGGCCCGGCCAAGGTTGTTGCAGCCCAGGCCCACGGCGGAGACGGTCAGTCCGGAATTTCCTACGCGTCGGTAATCAGTCATGGGATTCAGCCTATAACGGCCGGACGCGGTCCCGGGCAGCGGTCCCGGGCAGGGTCACCCGGCGGGCAGTTCCAGCCCCTGCTCATCCATCGCGTCCTGCAGCTGGGCCAGGGTGCGCGGGCAAATGCCCGGCATTCCGGCGAGCCGGTGACGGCCCAGCGGGACGAGGTGCTCCAGCGTCTCCACCCCGGCCTGCGCCAAGGTGCGGCGGGCGGGGGCCGCCAGGCCCGAGGGAAGAGGGGTGCTGCCGGGTCGTGGGGATTTGCGCGTCATTGCGTTGCCTTCCAGTCGCTTGCCCCCAAAGCCAGGTGAGCCGGGTCCGGCTCCTTACAGGGTGGTGCGGCCGGTCAGAGCGAGAAGCTGCTGGCCGGCTTGGCCGAGTGCTTGAGCTTGAACTCGGTGGAACCGTAGGGTGCCGCGCCGATGCTGAGCTTGGTGAAGTCCAGGTCCTCGCCGCGGATGCACACCTTGATCGCGTTGACGGCCTTGGCGACGTCCGGGGTGAGGCAGAAGATATTCAGCTTGGCGTCCGAGAACTCGGAGCGGTCCACCACACCCAGGCCGCGCCAGGCCAGGTGGCTGATCAGCGCGTCCTTCGCCTTCTCTTCGAGGTAACGGTCGCGGCTGGTGCCGTCCTTGGTCTTGAGCGCGTACTGCGCCACCACCCAGGACTGTTCCTCGTCCGGGATCTCCGCGTAGCCGTCCTCGGCGCACTGCACCGCGAAGGCCGCCATCAGCGACTCGCCGGCGTCCGCATCGGCCGCCTCGGTCTCCTCGGTCTTGCTCTGGTGGCCGACGACGCCGTGATTCATCACGAACTCGTGGTACTCCTCGTCGATCCAGGCTTCCCGGAAGTGCAGGACCCCTTCGTCGTCGCGTTTGTAGACGCGGATGATGCCGCTCATGGATGTCCCTTCAGTGGCTGTCATTCGGTATGGGTCACAGGATCGGCAGGCTGCCGGTGCTGGGGTGTTCCTGGCCGGGCAGCGGCCGCGCGAACGGCACCTTGGTCCCGAGGACCTGGGCGACGACGTCGTGCGTGATCTGCTGGGCGGTCAGGCCGACCCGCTCCAGCACCTGGCTGCGGGTGCCGTGGTCCAGGAACTCGACCGGCAGGCCCACCTCGTTCAGGGCGGTGTCCACCCCGGCGGCGCGCATTTCCTGTCGGATCCGGGAGCCCACGCCGCCAGCGCGGACGCCGTCCTCGATGCAGACGACGAGGCGGTGGTGTGAGGCGAGGGCAATGACGGAGCGGGGCACCGGCAGGACCCAGCGGGGGTCGACGACCGTGGAGCTGATTCCCTGGGCGCCCAGCCGGCCGGCGACGTCGAGCGCCATCTCCGACATTGCGCCGACGCTGATGATCAGCACGTCGTTGTCGCTGGAACCGGCGGGCCGGCGGGCGAGCACGTCGACGCCGTCACCGAGCCGTTCAAGCGCCTCGACCTCGGCGCCGACACTCCCCTTGGAGTACCGGATCACGGTGGGGGCGTCTTCGATGGCAACAGCCTCGCGGAGTTCTTCCCGGAGCCGGGTGGCGTCGCGGGGCGCGGCCAGGTGCAGTCCGGGGACGATCTGGACCATCGCCATGTCCCACATGCCGTGGTGGCTGGCACCGTCCGGGCCGGTCACGCCGGCGCGGTCCAGGACCACCGTGACGCCGGCCTTGTGCAGGGCCACATCCATCAGCAGCTGGTCAAAGGCCCGGTTGAGGAAGGTCGCGTAGACGGCCACCACCGGGTGCAGCCCGCCGAAGGCCATGCCGGCGGCGGAGGTCAGGGCGTGCTGTTCGGCAATGCCGACGTCGAAGACCCGGTCCGGGTGCCGGGCCGCGAACTTGTGCAGCCCCACCGGGATCAGCATGGCGCCGGTGATTCCGACGATGTCCTTGCGTTCGTCCGCGATGTCGGCGATTTCGTCGGCGAACACGGACGTCCAGGACTTCGCACCGCCGGCCTCGGTCGGTTCGCCGGTTTCCGGGTCGATGATGCCGACCGCGTGGAACTGGTCCGCCTCATGGGCACGGGCCGGCGCGTAGCCGTGGCCCTTTTCGGTCATGGCGTGCACGATCACGGGACCGGCGTAGTTCCTGGCCGTGGACAGGGCGTTCTCCATGGCCTGAAGGTTGTGGCCGTCCACCGGGCCGATGTACTTCATGCCAAGGTCTTCGAACATGCCCTGCGGGGCCCACCAGTCCTTGATGCCCTTCTTCATGGCGTGCAGGCTCTTGTAGGTGAACTGGCCGGCGGGGCCGCCGCTCTGCAGCCGCTTCTTCCACCAGTCGAGGGCCCCCTCGTAGGCCGGGGCGGCCCGCAGCGAGTCGATGGTAGGTCGCAGCGAGGCCAGGTAGTCGGCGACGCCGCCGACGGTCGGGGCGTAGGAGCGGCCGTTGTCGTTGACGACGATCACGACGCGGCGCTTCTTGTCCGCGGCGATGTTGTTCAGGGCCTCCCAGGCCATGCCCCCGGTGAGCGCGCCGTCGCCGACGACGGCGATCACGTAGCGGTCGCCGTCGCCGGTGAGCCGGCGGGCGCGGGAGATCCCGTCGGCCCAGGACAGCGAGGAGGACGCGTGCGAGCTTTCGACGATGTCGTGTTCGGATTCGGCGCGGTCCGGGTAGCCGGACAGGCCGCCCTGCTGGCGCAGCGTGCTGAAATCCTGACGTCCGGTGAGGAGCTTGTGCACGTAGGACTGGTGGCCGGTATCGAAGACGATGCTGTCCCGCGGCGAATCGAACACCCGGTGGATTCCCAGGGTCAGTTCGACAACCCCCAGGTTGGGCCCGAGATGCCCGCCGGTCTGAGCCACGTTCGTGATAAGGAACTGGCGGATTTCCCCAGCGAGG
>DASSXE010000020.1:0-10654 GCA_035704125.1 Arthrobacter sp. | reverse complement strand
CCCTTGCCCGGGGTGGCGTCCACGCCCTGGATGCGGGTGTTGCCGGTCAGGTAGCCCTGGAGTTCCAGCACGTCCTGCGGGAAGCTGTCCGCGCTCATCGGGTCACGGCGCAGCGCGCGCATGGTGTTCTGGTCACTGCCCGGAGCGCGTCCGAGGCCCAGGTCGATCCGGCCCGGGTGCAGGGTCTCCAGCGTGCCGAACTGCTCGGCGATGGTCAGCGGCGAGTGGTTGGGCAGCATGACGCCGCCGGCACCAAGCCGGATGCTCTTGGTCTGCGACGCGATGTGGGCAATCAGCACGCTGGTCGCCGACGACGCGATGGAGGACATGTTGTGGTGCTCGGCGTACCAGATGCGGCGGTAGCCAAGCTCCTCGGCACGCTGCGCCATGGCGACGCTGCCGGCGAAGCTTTCCGCCGCGCTCTGGCCCTTGCCGATGATTGCCAGGTCAAGGATGGAAAGCGGAACAGTCACGGAAAAGCCGGCCTTTCGTAGCGGAGCAAAATCTGGGGAAATCCCGATGCGCCGGACCGGTTGCCGGCCGGGCGCCTACAGATGGCAACGACGCCGGTGCCCGTCTTATTTCTGCCACCCGTCATCGGCGGCACCCGGACCCCCGGAATACTCAGCACCCTTAGTGTGTTGCCGCTTCCATGAGCCACGAGAACACACAGCAACAGGAAGTATCCGCCACGATCGACCTGCTGGACCTGGGAACGGTCCACCGCCTGGGCTTCGGGGCCATGCGGATCGTCGGCGACGGCGTCTGGGGCGAGCCGGCGGACCGTGCCGCGGCCGTCGCCGTCGTCCGCCGCGCCGTCGAGCTGGGCGTCGACTTCATCGACACCGCCGATTCCTACGGCCCCAACATCAGCGAGGAGATCCTGGCCGAGGCCCTGCACCCCTACCGGGAGGGGCTGAAGATCGCCACGAAGGTCGGGTTCACCCGCACGGGGCCGAACCGGTGGGTGCCGGTGGGCCGGCCGGAATACCTGCGCCAGCAGACCGAGCTCAGCCTGCGCAAGCTCAAGGTCGAGGCGCTCGATCTGCTGCAGCTGCACCGGATCGACCCGAAGGTCGACGCCGAGGAGCAGTTCGGCGTGCTGCGCGAGCTCCAGGACGAGGGCAAGGTCAAGGCCCTGGGCCTGTCGCAGGTCAGCGTCGCCGAGCTGGAGCAGGCCGGGAAACACTTCACCGTCTCCACCGTGCAGAACCGGTACAACCTGACGGACCGCAGCTCCGAGGATGTCCTGAATTACGCCGAGGAGAAGGGCATCGGCTTCATTCCCTGGGCCCCCATCTCAGCCGGGGAACTTGCCCGCCCGGGCGGCCCCCTGGACGAGGCCGCCACCCGGCTGGGCGCCACCACGTCCCAGGTGGCCCTTGCCTGGCTGCTGCGCCGCTCCCCCGTGATGATGCCGATCCCCGGAACGGGTTCGATCAAGCACCTCGAAGAGAACCTGGCCGCCGCCGGCGTCGTCCTGGACGACGCCACGTTCGCCGAACTCGAAGCCGCACGCTAAACACCCCCACCACCACACACCACCCCGCCGGCTTCGGCCGGAAGAACAGGAGCACACCATGTCCAACATCCTGATGGTCGTATCCGCCGCTGATTCCCTCACCATGCGCGACGGCAGCCAGCACCCGACCGGCTACTGGGCCGAGGAACTGGTCGTTTCGCACCAGACCCTGACCAAGGCCGGCCACACGGTCCACATCGCCACCCCTGGCGGCGCCAAGCCCACCGTGGACGAGGTCAGCCTGGCCCCCGATTCCGCCGGCGGCCAGGACCGGGCGGACGGCTTCCGCGCCTACCTCGCCGAGATCGACGCCGAACTTTCCGCGCCGCTGGTTTTGGCCGACGCAGAACTTTCCGGCTATGACGCGATCGTCATGCCCGGCGGCCACGGCCCGATGGCAGACCTCTTCAAGGACGCCGACCTCGGCAAGCTCCTGACCGAAGCCAATGCCCAGGGCAAGATCATCGCCCCGTTCTGCCACGGCCCCGCCGGCCTGCTGAGCGCCGTCGACGCCGAGGGCACCTTCGCCTTCGCCGGACGCCGCGTCACCGTCTTCACCAACGAAGAGGAACTCGGCGGCGGCACCGGCGAGAACACCCCGTGGTTCGTCGAAGATGAGCTCAAGAACAAGGGCGCCACGGTGGAAAACGGGGCCGCCTGGAGCTCGCACGTGGTCCGCGACGGCAATCTCATCACCGGCCAGAACCCGCAGTCCAGCGAAGATGTGGCCCAGGAAGTGCTGAAGGCACTCGACGCAAAGTAATTTCGGCCGACGCCGGGTCCGGGCTACCGGACCCGGCTAAGCTGGCCGCATGGCCATGAAATCCACTGCAGATAAAGTCGCCACCATCCAAAAGGGCTACACCCTGGAGGGCCCCACCATCGAGCTGGGGGCAGCCATCGTCGACGGCGAGCTGCACAAGGACGCCCCGGTCCGCCTGCCGCTGGCGATGATGAACCGGCATGGACTGGTGGCCGGCGCCACCGGTACCGGCAAGACGGTGACGCTGCACATGATGGCCGAGCAGCTGTCCACCGCTGGTGTCCCCGTGTTCCTGGCGGACATCAAGGGCGACCTGTCCGGCCTCGCCAGCGCCGCCACCGGCTCGGAGAAGCTGAAGGCCCGCACCGACAGCATCGGTCAGCCCTGGGCCGGCAAGACCTTCCCTGTGGAATTCCTCGCCCTCGGCGGCGACGGCTCGGGCATCCCGGTCCGGGCGACGATCACCTCCTTCGGGCCCATCCTGCTTTCCCGGATCATGGAGCTGAACGAGACGCAGGAATCGAGCCTGCAGCTGGTCTTCCACTTCGCGGACAAGAACAACCTCGAACTGATCGACCTCAAGGACCTCCGCGCCGTCATCCAGTTCCTGACCTCCGACGAGGGCAAGGACGCCCTGCAGGACCTCGGCGGCCTCTCCAAGGCAACCGCCGGCGTCATCCTCCGCGAACTCATCACCCTCGAGGCCCAGGGGATGGAGAAATTCTTCGGCGAGCCGGAGTTCGACACCGCGGAGCTGTTGCGCACCGCCCCCGACGGACGCGGGGTGATCTCGTGCCTGGAGCTCCCGACGCTGCAGACCAAGCCCATGCTGTTCTCCACGTTCCTGATGTGGCTGCTCGCGGATTTGTTCGAGGACCTGCCCGAAGCCGGCGACCTGGACAAGCCAAAGCTCGTGTTCTTCCTGGACGAGGCGCACCTGCTCTTCAACGACGCCTCCAAGGCTTTCCTGGACGCCATCACCACCACCGTCCGGCTGATCCGCTCCAAGGGTGTGGGCATTTTCTTCGTGACGCAGACGCCGAAGGACGTCCCCGCGGAGGTCCTGGGCCAGCTGGCCAACCGGGTCCAGCACGCGCTGCGAGCCTTCACGCCGGAAGATGCCAAGGCCCTGAAAGCCACGGTGTCCACCTTCCCGATGAGCGACTACAACCTCGAAGAGACGCTGACCTCCGCCGGCATCGGTGAGGCCGTCATCACGGTTATGAACGAGAAGGGCGCGCCCACGCCCGTCGCCCTGACCCGGCTGCGGGCCCCGGAATCGGTGATGGGGCCCAGTGCGGATGCGTTGATCTCGAGCACTGTGGCGGGATCCGCCCTGCTGGCCAAGTACGGCACCGCCGTCGACAACGTCTCGGCGTACGAAAAGCTCGCGGGCCAGGCGGCCACCTCGACCGGACCCGCGGCGGGCTCCAGGGACGCCGGCGCGCCGCAGGCGCCGGACGCCAACGACGTCGACGCCGATGCGCGCCGGATCGAGGAAGAAATCCTGGGCCGGCCCAGCAGCCGGCCTGCACCGGCCCCGGAAAGCCACCGCGCGCCGCCACGCGACGCACCGCAGGCACCCGCATCCGGCGGCGGGATGGGCGGGGAACTAGCCGGCGCGCTCGGCGGCGCCCTCGGCGGCGGGTTGAAAAGCATGGCCCGCTCGCTCGGCACCCAGCTGGGCCGCGAACTGCTGCGCGGCGTCTTCGGAACCTCGTCCCGGAGCCGGCGCCGCTGACCTGCCCGCCGGGCCGCCCGTCCGGCCCCCCACCCGGGGGCACCCCGCACCTTGGTGAGCGTCACAAGCGGCCGTCCCAACACCGGCATTCAGCGGGCCTGCAGGTAACGTAAGGTGCGTGCAGATGAGTCAGGCGGTGGTCAAGATTGCAGCCCTGTGGCTGCTGGGCCTGATGCTGGCAATAGCGGGCGCCGTCGTCGCCATCAACGTGGTGAACAATTCCCTGGCCAGCCCGCAGCAGCCCGTCCGCGAGTACCTCGACGCACTCCGTCAGGGCGAAGGCGAGAAGGCTCTCGGCCTGCTGCACGCCACCGTCCCCAAGAGCAACCCGGCAATGCTGGACGGCGACGCGCTGAAGGCGGCCACGGCACGCCTCTCCGACGTCACCGTCGGCGCCGCGGAGGACCGGGGCGGCAACCAGGTGACGGTGCCGGTCGACTACACCATCGACGGCAGCAAACTGCACACCGAGTTCCTGCTGCAGAGCTCAAGCACCCAGTGGCTGTTCTTCCGCGACTGGTCCTTCGTGCCCTCCGCGCTGCCGGTCCTGGACGTCACGGTGGTCAACTCGAACCAGGCGTCGCTGAACGGCGTGCCGGTGAACATGCCCAACGGCCGCAACACGTTCGCGGTGTTCTATCCCGGCCAGTACGAGGCCTCGCTGAACGGCCAGTTCTTCGCCGCCCCCGCCTCCCGGACCACCCTGACCGGCCGCGACGTCCCCGCCGCTCCGCTGAATCTCCTGACCCAGGCCACGGACGGGCTCAAGAGCGCCGTCACGGCCAAGGTCAAGGAGTTCCTGGACAACTGCGCGGACCAGGCGGACAAGAAACAGCAGCTCCAGCCGGCCTGCCCTTTCTACCATGCGACGAACAACCGGGTGGTGGACGGGACCATCGACTGGAGCATCACGGACTACCCCGCCGTCAGCATCGAACCATTCGGCGGCCGCTGGGTGGTGGCGCCGCTGGACGGCAAAGCCCGGATCAAGGCCCGGCAGGTGGACCTGTTTACCGGCGCCGTCACCGAGCTCAACGCCGTCCACGACTTCAGCTTTACCGCCCGCCTCGACATCGACGGCGACACGGTCAAGCTCACCCCGCAGCTCAGCGGCTAGCCGGACTGGGCGGGTTGGCCGCCCGGTGTGCGTGCCCGGAGCGGAACCGGCCCGCTTTTGAATCTGACAGGCCCTGGTCCCGGGCACTGTGGTCACCGGCGGGCACCAAAGCCGGGCCGCTGCGGCCACCGCTGGGATCCCCGGGCCAGTACCTCCCGCACCTGGGCGAGGACCCCGTCCGGGCCGTAGACGACGTCGTCGTAGAAGAAGCGCAGCACGGGGAAGCCCTGGACCATGGCGGTGTTATCCCGCCGGCGGTCCTTCTTGAACTGCCGTGACTCAAGGTGGAAGGCCAGCCCGTCGATTTCTACAATCAGGAAGCCCTCCAGTAGGAAATCGACCCTGCCGATCCCGTCAATCCACACCTGGGTTTCGGTGAAAATGCCCGCGTCCCGGAAAAGGACCCGGGCCAGCGTTTCCAAGAGGGAATCCGCGCCCCGCTCAACCCGGGCCACCACGTCCCTAGCCTTGCCGCAGCGGTTTCCCCGAAGATGCCGGAGCAGGAACCCCAAGTCAATGTCCCCGCGGTTGTAGGCGCTCTCGACGATGACCAGCGACTCCAGGGGCGGCAGGCAGAGAAGGGCGTGCAGCAAAACATCGGGGAGTCCCGCGACCGCTCCCGAAGCCGGCTGGGTCAGGGCTGTTCGGTGGCTGACACAGCCAGTGTTCCGACGTCCGTTTCCGTGCCAGTAGTGCGGCAGGGCGGCCGGTTGCAGCACCCATAGCTTGAATCGGGGTGCCGCGGAGGCACAGGTCAGCAGGGCGCGGGACTGCTTGGCCGCCACCAGCTCGGGGTCAGCGCCGGGAAGCGCCAGCACTCCCCGCTCCACCCGGACGATCTCGCCGCTGCGCACGGCACGACGCACGGCCGGTTCGCCCGCTCCCCCGGCAATGACGGCCCGGGTCAGTGCCACGCCGCCGTGGGAGAGGAGTATTTGCACCGGATCCATGGCCCCACTGTGCAGGTGCTCGGCCAGCCCCGGCAGGCAAGGACGGGTCCATGTGGACAACGGCGGCCCCGGACTGGCCCGGTTTTGGCCGGACCGGCTTGCCCTGTGCGTGCCGGCAGGCGGGGCCGAAAGTCAAAACCGGGCCGGTGCGGCCCGCCCCTCAGTCCATTCCGCGCAGGTCCAGCACCAGTTCGGTGTCGCCGTCGGCCTGCAGGGTCACGGGGATGCCCCAGTCCTGCTGGTACAGGTGGCAGGCCGCGTGGTCCGGGATCTCGCCGTCGGCGTCCTCCGGGCCGTCACAGGCTGCCGCCCGGGCCGTGATGTGCAGGATGCCCTCCGGAACGTCTGAGGCCAGCTCCAGGGTGCGGAGCAGCCCCACCGACGTCCCGCCGCCGGCCACCAGGAGCTCCGGCGGGGTGGAGGAGATCTTCAGCTGCGTCGGGTCGCCCCAGCGGTCGTCCAGCTTCTGCCCGGTCGGCGCCGTGAAGCGGACCGTGAGGGAAAGCAGCCCCGGCGCCACCGGGCTCTTGGGCCGCTGTGTCTGCGCGGCACCTTCGTCCACCTGCTGGGCTTCCTTGGGGATCGGCACGTACACCAGCTGGTGCTTGTTTGCCTCGACCACCACCAGCAGCGGCTCCTCGCCGGCCACATGGGTGTGGTCGACAATGACGTCTGAGGGCTCGGACAGGCCCCGGGCAAGGGTGGACACCGTCCCGGTGGCGGGGTCGTAGCGGCGGACGGCGCCGTTGTAGGTGTCCGCGATCGCCACGGAGCCGTCGGGCAGGACCGTCACGCCCAGCGGGTGCTGGAGCCGGGCCTCGGCGGCCGGACCGTCGCGGAACCCGAAGTCGAACAATCCCTTGCCCACCGCTGATTCGACCGTGACGGCGCCGTCGTCGGCGATCACCAGTTTGCGCAGCGCGGAGGTCTCGGAGTCCGCCACCCAGATGTTGCCGTCGGCGTCCTCGGCCAGCCCGGAGGACTGGGCGAACCAGGCTTCGGCGGCGGGGCCGTCGAGCAGTCCCTCGAGCCCGTTGCCGGCCAGGATGGTCACCGCGCCGGTCAGCGGATCGAAGCCGAAGATTTGGTGGACGCCGGCCATGGCGACCACGACGGCGTTGAGCTTTCCGGACCAGACGACGTCCCACGGGGAGCTGAGCGAGACCTTCAGCGGGTCTGATTCGAGGCGCGAGCCGTACGCTGCGCCTTCCTCATCCACCCGCGCCGGGCCGGTTTCCAGCAGGCGCTGGATGCCGTTGCCAGCGAGCGTGGTGACGCTGCCGTCGCCCAGCGAGAGTCCGCGGAGCCGGTGGTTGACGGAGTCGGCGACCACGACGTCGTAGCCGGCTTTCGCGGCGACGTCCTCGGGCAGCAGCACCAGGCCCTGGGGTTCGTTGAACCGGGCGTCAGAGGCGCCGCCGTCGGCGTGGCCTTTCTCGCCCGACCCATAGGTGCCCAGAACTGTCTCAAAGTCGGTGGAGAGCTCCACCAGGCGGTGGTGTCCGGTGTCGGTGACCAGCCAGGAGCCGGCGTCGCCGGCGTCCGCCGAACCGCCGCGGCCGGCCGGAAGGTACAGGGCCTTGCCGGGGAAGCGCAGGGTGCCCGACGTCGGTTCCGGCGCCACGTAGGGCCCGTCGCCGCGGTGCAGGGTGCCTTTCGCCTCGTGCTCGGCGATGAGTTCGGGGATGAGCACGGCCAGGCCGTCCGCGTGGCCTTCGCCGGAGAGGTGCGCCACAATGTACCCCTCGGGGTCGATCACCACGAGGGTGGGCCAGGCGCGGGCAGTGTAGGCCTTCCACGTCTCCAGTTCCGGGTCGTCGAGGACCGGATGGCGGATCTCGTAACGCTCGACGGCGGCGGCCAGGGCCACCGGGTCGGCTTCGTGCTCGAACTTGGGCGAGTGCACCCCGACGGTCACGAGGACGTCGGAGTACTGCTGCTCCAGGGGCCGGAGTTCGTCCAGAACGTGCAGGCAGTTGATGCAGCAGAAGGTCCAGAAGTCCAGCAGCACAATCTTGCCGCGCAGGGATTCAAGGTCCAGGGACGTGCCGCCGGTGTTCAACCAGCCGCGGCCCACGAGTTCGGAGGCCCGGACCCGGAGGTGGGTGCGTACGGTTTCGCTCATCAGCGTCCTTCCAGCTTGGAGTTGCGGTCCGCCATCTTCGCGTCGCGTTCGGCGAGTTTGGCAAACATATCGTTGTAAGCAGTGAGATCGGCGTCGTTATTCCTGTCCGCCGCCCGGTCCGTGCGTTTGGATTCCCGCGCGTCGGAGCGGGACCACTGGACGGCGACGCCGATCGCCACCAGCAGGGTGGGCACCTCGCCGATTCCCCAGGCCACGGCTCCGCCGGTTTGCTGGTCCAGCAGCGCCGACTGTCCCCAGGCGCGGCCTAGGTTGCCGAAGTAGTCGGCGGCCAGCAGGCCGGTTCCGCCCATGATGGAGACGCCGAAGAAGGCGTGGAAGCCCATGGTGGCGAGCAGCAACAGCAGACGCATCGGGTACGGTGCGCGCCGCGGCAGCGGATCGGTGCCGAGCATGGTCAGCACGAAGATGTAGCCGGTCAGGGTGAAGTGCAGGTTCATCAGCTCGTGGCCGACGTGGTCGCGCATCGCGTAACCGAAGGCGTCCGAGAAGTAGAACAGCACGATCGAGCCGGCAAAGTTCGCCGCGGCGAAGAGCGGGTGCGTGACCAGCTGGGAGAACTTCGAGTGCACGAAGATCAGCAGCCATTCCCGCGGGCCGCGTGAGCTGTCCCGACGGGGGGCGATGGCCCGGAGCGCCAGCGTGACCGGGGCGCCGAGGACCAGGAAGATCGGAGCCACCATGGTCAAGGCCATGTGGTCCACCATGTGCGCGGAGAACAGCACCCGGCCGTAGACCGACGGCGGCCCGGAGGTGATGTAGGTCAGGATGATCAGGCCGATGATCCAGTTGGTGGTCCGGAACCAGGACCAGGAGTCTCCGCGCCTGCTGAGCTTCCAGACGCCGAGCAGGTAGGACACGAGCCCGAAGGCCGCGACGGCGACCCACAGCCAGTCGAACCGCCACTCGGTGAGCCAGCGCTGCGGCGTCAGTTCCGGGGGCAGCTCGTAGCCGGAGAGGATGAACGCCGGGGAGGCGTCCGGGGCGAAGGTGGTCGGCTGCGGCGGGGCCGACCGGCCCAGCGCCACGGCGATGCCGGAGGTCGCACCCATGATGACCAGTTCGACGGCGATCAGCTGCCAGAGCACGCGGCGCGCCGACAGGCCGCGTCCCTTGGCGCCCAGCTGCGGAATGACCCACCGGCGGTGCATCAGACCCACGCCGCCCAGGACGAGGGTGGCTCCGGCCTTCGCCAGGATCAGCTGGCCGTAAGCGGAGCCGAAGAGGTCCGCCCAGCTGGACACGCGGATGCTGGCGTTGACCACGCCCGAAGCAAAGACCAGCACAAAGGCGAAGCCCGCCAGCGCGGAAAACCGGCGCAGGGTCGGCTCGGTGATGTCGGCCTTGCCGCCGGCGCCGGCCAGCATGCGGGACAGGATGGTGAGCATGATGACGCCGCCCACCCAGGCCGAGACGCCCACCAGGTGCAGGGCCAGGGAGTTGATGGCGCCCTCGTGGTCATTCGAGCTGGCGGAGTGGCCGATCAGGGCCTGAGGTGCGAGGCCGGCCACCGCGAGGACGAGGGTCAGTGCCAGGGCGCCCCGCGACCGGATACCGAACAGGGCGGTGGTCACGACGGCCGCGATGACGACCACCACCAGCCAGGCGCGGCCGGTATCAATGTCGGTCATGTAGTACACGAGGGACTTGGTAAATTCCGGGTCCCCCGCCAGGGACTGGCCGGCGATGTCGGCGTAGCTGAGAACCAGGACGGCAACGGCGGAAAGGGTCCAGACGACTCCCGCGACGGCAGTGGCCGCCAGCGCGCGGATGAATGCCGGGTGTTCAGGGAGCTCCTTGTTCCGGGAGTTCACGCCGGAGCTGTTCCGCGGCAGGATTCCGACGGCAAAGATCAACCCGCCGATCACCGTGGCCAGAGAGACGTTGTGCACGGCCTTGCTGACCGGCAGGCCCCAGCGGACGAGGGCGCCGGGATCGGACACCGCACGCGCGCCGGCAGCCCCGGAGAAGAGCAGGCCCGCTACGAGGGCGGCGAACAAGGCAGTCAGCCCGGCCCACAGCCAGGGCTGCGAGAGACCAGAGCCGCCTGCGCCCGAGCCGGCCGCTCCGCCCGTTCGGGGGGATGCTGCCGGGCTCTGGGGTCTCGTAGCAAAAGGCACAACTCCATTGTCCGCTACTGCCGCCCGCGGGCCGAATCCGCGGGGTGGACCGGTTAACTGGAAGGAGCGGCAACCCCCAATGGGTTGCCGCTCCTTCCAAGCGTGGGAAGAAGACTACTTCTTCTTGGAGACTGCAGCCTTCAGCTTGGAGCCGGCAGTCAGCTTGACGCTGTGGCCGGCGGCGATCTGGATGGTCTCGCCGGTCTGCGGGTTACGGCCGGTGCGGGCCGCGCGGTCGGTGCGCTCGACAGCGAGCCAGCCCGGGATGGTGATCTTTTCGCCCGCGGCGACAGAGGTC
>DASSXE010000469.1:0-3232 GCA_035704125.1 Arthrobacter sp. | reverse complement strand
TGTGCCAGATCCCGCAGGGCCTGCTCGTCCAGCGAGTTCAGTTTCTGCGGGGCGTCCAGGACGATCTCGGCGACGGCGTCGGCGATGGTCAGGGAAATCATGTAGCTCCTCGGGCTTGGGACGGGCGGCGGAAGGTCGCAGGCGGCAGCTTAGACGTCGAAGTCGACGGTGACTTCGGGC
Source organism: Arthrobacter sp. (assembly GCA_035704125.1). Classification (GTDB taxonomy): domain Bacteria; phylum Actinomycetota; class Actinomycetes; order Actinomycetales; family Micrococcaceae; genus Arthrobacter. The sequence continues at coordinate 3,052 of DASSXE010000469.1, read as the reverse complement.
GTGGTGGGGTGGGACTGGCAGGTCAGGACGTAGCCCTTGTCCAGTTCGTCCTGTTCCAGCGCGTAGTTCTCGTCCATCGTGACCGAGCCGGTGACCACCTTGGCGCGGCAGGTGCCGCAGACGCCGCCGGCGCACGCGAAGGGAACGTCCGGGCGGACGCGCAGCGCGGCGTTGAGGATGGATTCGCGGGCATGCGTCGGGCTGGCGACTTCGCCCTGCAGTCCGTCGAGCTTGAAGGTGATCTTGTAGGTTTCTTTGGATTCGTCCGTGAGCACCGGGCGGCCGATGTTGCCTTCCGGGCGGTCCGGTTTGCCGGAGGTGAACAGCTCGAAGCGGATGTGCTCGGGCTTCACTCCGCGGGCCGCGAGGGTGTCGCGGCAGAGCTGCACCAGCTCGAACGGTCCGCAGAGGAACCATTCGTCGACGTCGTCGGCGTGGATGGCGGTGCCCAGCAGCGCCTGCAGCTTCTCGGCGTCGATCCGGCCGCTGAGGAGCGGGGCGATCCGCTGTTCGCGGGAGAGCACGTGGTGCAGGGCCAGCCGTGACGGGTACTTGTCCTTCAGGTCGGCGAGTTCCTCGAGGAACATCACATCCATCGCCGCCTTGTTGGCGTAGACCAGGTCGAAGCGGGTGTCCGGGTGTGCGGCGAGCAGCGTCCGGGCGATCGCGATCACCGGGGTGATGCCGGAGCCGGCGGCGATCGCGACGAAGCTTCCGGCCTCGCCAGCCAACTGCTCCGGGTTGTTCATCGACGTCATCAGGTTTTGTTCTTTGCCGTCGCGGCCGTGCTTGGATACGAAGGCGCCCATCGGGCTCATGACATCCAGCACGTCCCCGGCCTTGAGCTCGGCGTTGGCCCAGGTGGAGAAGATCCCGCCCAGATCCTTCTTGATGGCGACCCGGATCTCGCTGCTGCCGTCCGCGAAGCTGCGCGGCTCCGCGCAGATCGAGTAGCTGCGGCGGATCTCGTGCGGCTCCCCCGCCTCGTCCGGCAGGGTGGTGCGCAGCGCCACGTACTGGCCTGGGAGGTAGTCGAACTGGCCGGCCAGTTCGGGCGGGACGCCGAAGGTGACCTCGATCGCGTCGTCCGTGAGCCGGCGGACCTCGTCCACCGTCAGGGAGTGGAAGGACGCACGACGGCGGCCGGTGGCTGCCGCCGATTCGGCGGCGGTCTGACGGACAACAGTCATGGGAGCACCTGTTCCTTACAAAACTTTGAAATAGTCGAACGGTTCCTTGCAGTCCTGGCAGACGTAGAGCGCCTTGCAGGAGGTGGAGCCGAAGCGGGTGAGTTCCTTGGTGTGCAGCGACGAGCACTGCGGGCATTTGACGGCGAGGGACAACCGGACGGGGCCGGAGTGCCCGCCAGCCTTGGAATGGCCGGAGGGCGGCGCGATGCCGTACTCCTGCAGCTTGGCCTTGCCGGCCTCACTCATCCAGTCGGTGGTCCAGGCCGGGGAGAGTACCAGGTCGACGTCGACCCGGGGATAGCCGGCGCCGTTGAACGCGGCGGTCAGGTCATCCCGGATGGCGTCCATGGCGGGGCAACCCGAGTAGGTGGGCGTGATGGTGATCCGCACAGCCGGAACCATGCCGCCGTCGTCCGTTCCCGGCTCCTTCGCCACCCGGACGTCCCGCAGGATCCCGAGGTCAGCGATGGTGAGGACCGGGATTTCCGGGTCGCAGACGGTGGCGGCCAGGTCCCAGGCTTTTTGTTCGGCCGTCTGGTCCCGCGGCGCCGCGTCCGCTGTCGGGTTGCTGACATACATGTCCGGCATGGCTACCAGCTCGCTCCGGGGTACTCACGGGCCAGGACCTGCATCTCGGCGAGCAGGTAGCCCAGGTGCTCGGAGTGGAGTCCCCGGCGGCCGCCACCGGGAGCCGGGGGACCCCGCGGGACCTCCAACTCGGCCTCGGCCAGCAGCTCGCCGGTCAGCCGGTCGAAGTCGGCCCGCAAGGAGGAGGGCTGAACGGCGACGCCGGCACCGCTGAGGCGTCCGGTGAGCTCGTCATCGCGGAACAGTTCGTCGACGTAGGGCCAGATCACCGTGAGGCCGTGGATCATCCTGGCGCGGGACTCGTCCGTGCCGAGGGCCAGGCGCAGCACCCACTGGGCGCTGTGGTCGCGGTGGTAGTCGACTTCCTTGACCGCCTTCGCGGCGATGCCGGCGAGCGTGGCGTCGGTGGACTGGGCCAGCCGCCGGTACAGCTCGAACTGGTAGTAGCTGACCACGAACTGGCGGGCGATGGTGACGGCGAAGTCGCCGTTGGGCTGTTCGAAGACCTGTACGGAACGGAACTCGCGCTCGCGGCGGAAGTAGGCCAGATCGTCCTCGCTGCGGCCGTCCAGTCCGCCGGCGTAGCTCAGGAACGAGCGGGCATGGCCCAGCTGGTCCAGTGCGATGTTGCCCAGTGCGATGTCTTCCTCGAGCTCGGGTGCGCGGGAGATCCAGTGGCCCAGGCGCTGGGCAAGGACAAGGGCGTCATCGCCCAGGCGCAGGGCGAGTTCGGCGGCGTCCCCGCTGGGCTTGGCGGTGCCGCGGCTGACGGCCAGGGCGATGTCTTCCGGGCGGAGCGCGTTGCCAGGCGTGATGCGGGTGGCGCTGGCCGTTCCGTCGCCGCCGGCCCCCGCGCCGCTGACGCCGACGGAGATGTCCCCGTGGCCGCCTGATTCCTCAGCGGGTGCGGGCTTTTCGGTGCTTGCGTCCGTGGGTGCGTCGGGGGTGCTCACAGGTGCTTCACGCCCTCGCTCTTGGTGTAGTACGTCGCGTGCCGGTAATCCTTGCCCTGCGGGGACTCGAAGAAGGCCCCCTTGGAATCCGGGTCGGACGAGGCGATGGCGTCCGCGGGGACCACCCAGATGGACACGCCCTCATTGCGGCGGGTGTACAGGTCGCGGGCGTTGCGCAGCGCCATCGCCGCATCCGGGGCGTGCAGGGATCCGGCGTGGACGTGGGAAAGGCCGCGGCTGGAGCGGACAAAGACTTCCCAGATGGGCCAGACGTTGCCGGCGTGGGGTTCGGGGGTTGTCATGCCACTTCCTTTTCTGCGT
>DASSXE010000526.1:0-3002 GCA_035704125.1 Arthrobacter sp. | reverse complement strand
GGGCTCAAGGACACCCGAGTCCAGCCGCGCGGTCCAGACGTCGCCGCCGATCTTGACCAGGCCGCCGGAGTTACTGACGGCTTCGAGAACCACCGCCGGTTCGCCGATCAGCCGTTCGATGTTGCTGCGCTGGTCGGCCGGGCTGCTGCGCAGGTGTTTGAGGGCGACCGGGCGGACGAAACCGACCATCAGGAGGGAAACAACGCTGAAAATGACGATCTGCAACCAGAAGTCGGCGCCCGCCAGTGATGCTGCGAGGCCCGCCAGGGCGCCGCCGCCCAGCATGATGAAGAACAGGTCCAGGGTGAGCATTTCCACGACGGCGAACACCAGGAACACCGTAAGCCACAGTGCCCACAAGTTAACGGCCAGCCAGTCAAACATCTTTTCCCCCTGGATGTTTTGGTACGGTGCCGCTGATGCGGACGACGTACCGTTTTCCCATCCTAGGGCGAATGGCGCCTTAGAGGGTGGGGAGGGCGGCTCCGGGCGGGGAACGTAGTGAAGTCGTTACGTGCTCTCCGGCCGCGTCACGGCGGCCAGCGGTTCGAAGACATTGATCCGGAAACGGGCCGTCACAGCAGTTCTCCCGGGCAGTGACGCCCGGGTCGCGTCCAGCGCTTCGCGGGTCAGGTGGTGGCCCGCGGGACCCATGTGGGCGAGGTTCACGACGTCGGCCGGGGCGAGGTCAAGGGCCACTTCCAGGTCCTCTCCCGGCACGGCGCGGAAGTACCCGGCCAGGGCGGCAGCCAGCCGCTCGTCCTTTGCCGGCTCGATCCCCAGCATGCCGGCCCGCCCGGCAATCTCCGCCAGGTGCCCCGGCCGCGGCGTGACCACCATGAGCCTGCCGCCCGGTCGGAGCACGCGGGCAAACTCCGGCGCGTTCCTGGGCGCGAAGACCACGGTGACGACGTCGACGGCGGCATCGGCCACGGGGAGCGGCTGCCAGACGTCGGCGACGAGGTTGGCGGCCTCTGGATTCAGCCGTGCTGCCCGCCGGAGTGCGAACTTGGAGATGTCCAGGCCGACGGCCGCCGCCGGGACCCGGTCCAGGACTGCCCGGAGGTAGTGGCCGGTTCCGGTTCCCGCGTCGAGCACGGCCGGGGCCGGTCCGGTGAGGAACGGGGCGGCCAGCCGGGCCACGGCGTCGGCCAGCGGCCGGTAATGCCCGGCGGCGAGGAAGTCGTGCCGGGCCGCCACCATGTCCGACGAGTCGGCCTCAAACACGGTGCCCTTGCCGGTGAGGAAGTTGAAGTAACCCTGCTTGGCGGCGTCGAAACTGTGTCCGGCGCCACAGGCCAGGCCGGTGTCCCCGGATTCCGGCGTGAAGGGGCTCCGGCAGACGGGGCAGAGCAGGAGGGCACGCGAGGCGGGGAGCATAGTGTCCATCGTAGGGCTGGCGACCCGGCCGGACGGGCGCTGCTGCTTCCCGGCCGCAACGCCGGACTGTGAGGTGTTTCACGTCTTGTCGGGACAGGGCTAGGCTCGCACTCGTGAAACCAGAACATTTGCCCCTGCTCAAGTCCGTTTCCGCGCCGGCCGTCCATCCCGACGGTTCCCACGCCGTCGTCGCAGTGGTGCGGCCCGATTTCGACGCCGACTCCTACGTGGGCCAGCTGTGGGCCGTTCCGTCGGACCCGCAACAAAAGCCGCGGCGGCTGACCCGCGGTTTCCGCGACACGGCCCCGGCTTTCTCGCCGGACGGGCGGGTGTTGGCCTTCGTCCGTGCCGCCGCGGGCGGAAAACCCCAGCTGCACGTGGTGGAGGCGGGCGGCGGTGAACCGGTAGCGGTCACCGACGCGCCGCTGGGCGTCGGAGCCTTTGCCTGGTCACCCGGCTCCGGCAGCATCGTCTTCGCGGCGCGCACCCCGGACGACGGCCGCTATGGCACGGTCGACGGCGTCTCCGCCGGGGGAGAGGATGCCCGCCTGATCACGGACTACCAATACCGGATGAACGGTGTGGGGTACACCGCGGACAAGCCGCAGCAGCTCTTCCTCATCGACGTCCCGGACCTCGCCGACGAGCCCTGGGTTGCCCCCGCCGGACGGGCGCTCACGGCCACGTCCGGAAAGGACGCGGACAAGACCGCCGGAAACCTGCCGGAGACCCGTCAGCTCACCACGGCGGCGACGGACCACAACGGCCCGGTTTTCAGCGCCGACGGCAACTTTGTGTACTTCACTGCGGCGCTGCATGATGGCCACGACCAGGATCTGGTCACCGGCATCTACCGCGTGGCGGTTGACGCCGGCCTCGGTGTCGGCGACGGCCCGGAGCAGGTGGAACCGGGCAGCGCCGGCAGGCTGTCGGTCTCCGCCGTCCGGCAGAGCCGGGACGGGCGCTGGCTGTATTTCTCGGCGCAGGACCTTGGCCCGGCCGGGCTGGACTTCGTGGCCCGCAACACGGCCCTGTACGTGATGCCCTCCGGCGGCGGCGACGCCGTCCTGCTCAGCGACCCGGAAACCCAGGACATCGGCGGCCCGGTCGAGCCCGCCGGCGCCGAAGAAGTCCTGGTGCTGAACAACGGCCGCGGGGCGGTGGAGCTGCTCAGGTTCGGAACCGCCGGACCTGTCGCTGCCCTCTCGGACGGGCCACAGGTGGTCACGGGTGCCGCCGAGGCCGGTGGAACGGTATGGCTGAGCCTCACCGACGCCGGAACTGCGGGCGACGTCGCCGTGGTGGAAGCGACCGGGCTCCGGGTCCTCACCGACTTCTCCGCGCAGCTCCGGGACGAGGCCGGCGTCGTGGTCCCGCAGGAGCTCACCTTTGCCGCCCCGGACGGGTATCCGGTCCACGGCTGGCTGGTCCGGCCGGCCGACGAGGGCCCCCACCCGGTACTGCTGAACATCCACGGCGGTCCGTTTGCCCAGTTCACCGGCGCACTCTTCGACGAGGCCCAGGTGTACGCCGCGGCCGGCTACGCGGTCCTGATGTGCAACCCGCGCGGCTCCGCAGGCTACGGCCAGGCCCACGGGCGCGCCATCAAGGAGCAGATGGGA
>DASSXE010000391.1:0-6360 GCA_035704125.1 Arthrobacter sp. | reverse complement strand
TCCTTTTTGACCAGGTTCTTGAGCTGGACGAACTCCGGCCCCATCTGGACCTTGGCCTTGATCCATTCGGGCTTCCGTTCCACCGGGGTGGCCGCGTTGCGCTGCTCGATCCGCAGCATCTTGCGGCCTTCTGGTGCCAGTGTCACAGTAGGGCTCCTTCATGGGTGGCAACTAGGGCTTCTTCATTGTTGCGCAGTTCTTCGGTGATCCGCGACACGAGGTCTGCCGGGGTAACGTCCCGGCCGGTCTCCTGCGCGATCGTGGTGACGCCGGCGTCGGTGATGCCGCAGGCGATGATCTGGCCGTAGGGGGCCAGATCGTTGTTGCAGTTGATGGCGAAGCCGTGCATGGTGACGCCCTCGTGGACGCGGATGCCGATGGCCGCGATCTTGCGCGCCGGACCTGCCTCGTCTGCTTCGATCCAGACGCCTGCCCGGCCCTGGATCCGCACGGCGTCGATGCCGTAGTCGGCCAGGACGGCGATGATGACCGCTTCGAGCCGCTCGACGTAGTCGCGGATCCCGGCGGGGTTCTTCAGTTTGATGATCGGGTAGCCCACCAACTGGCCCGGACCGTGCCAGGTAAGTTTGCCGCCGCGGTCCACGGGGACCACCGGGGTTCCGTCGAAGGGGCGTTCATGCTCCTCCGTGCGTTTGCCGGCGGTGTAGACGGCGGAGTGTTCGAGCAACAGAACGGTGCTTGGTGCCGTCCCGGCAACGACTTTCCCGTGGAGTTCGCGCTGGATGTCCCAGCCTCGGGTGTAGTCGACGTAGTCGGGAGCCAGACCCAGCTGGGAAATCTCGAGAGTCATGGCATCCAGCTTAGACCCCGGCCGTCCCGCCACCCGATTCTGTGGCCAAGCTCTCACCCCTGTGGAAAACTCCTGCAGCGCCGTCGAGGATCCGGTATTGATGGGCTATGGAAGAACGTGAGCCGGCGGGGCCGGTGTGGGGGCAGGCCCCGGGCGTGGCGGGGTACCAGGTAGGCCGGCTGTTGGGCCGCGGCGGCAGCGCCGCCGTGTGGCTTGGTACTGAGCTTGCGACGGGGCGGACCGTGGCACTGAAATGTTTCAGCGGCGGGAGCCTGGCCGGCGGCGCCGTCGAGAGTCGCGCTGCGGCCGAAGGTGGCGCCGACGCTGACGTTGAGGAAACGGTGCGCCGGGAGGTGCGGATCCTCTCCGCCGTCGGCCATGACCACCTGATCGCCGTGCACGACGTGGTCCGGTTCGACGGCGGGCACGACGGCGGGACCGGGCTGGCCCTGGTGCTGGACTACGCTCCCGGCGGATCGCTGGCGCAGCTCATCACGGCCCGGGGCAGGCTCGGGGCCGGGGAGACGGTCACCATTCTGACCCCGCTGGCGCAGGTGCTCAGTTACCTGCACGGCCAGGGATTCACCCACGGCGATGTGTCCCCGGGCAATGTGCTCTTCACCGCCCATGGCAAGCCGTTGCTGGCGGACCTCGGTGTGGGGCGGATGCTCGCCGACCCGGCGGATCCCGTCCGCTGCGGCACCGGCGGTTTCCAGGATCCGGCCCCGGTGGATGCCTTCCGGGCGGGCCTACAGCCCGAAGCCGACGTGTATTCCGTGGCGGCGCTGGGCTGGTACTGCCTCACCGGGCGGCCCCCGGAACCGGAACCCGAACGCCCGCCGCTGCCGCTGCTGGTGCCGGAGGTACCGGCGGCGCTGGCCGAGGCGCTGGAGTCAGGGCTGCGGCTTGACCGGCGGCGTCGGCCCTCCGCCGCAGAACTTGCCGCGGCGGTGTACCGCTGCGCCCCGGCGGCCCCTGTCGACCTGTCGGTCTCGGTGCACCCGACGGTCATGCCCGAACTGTTGACCCGCCGGGCGCTTCCGGCGACGGCCCGTGGCCGCCGGGCGGAACGAATCCGGGCCTGGTGGCGGGGCGTGGCGGCAGTAATTCCCAGGGTCCGGGCCGGCGCGGTCCCCTCCGCCCCGCGGCGGGGTCCGGTGCAGGGCGGCAGCGCGGGTGCCCGGCATTCCGGATCCCCGGCCGCCGCCGGGGGAAACGGCCGCCGGCGGACCCGGAGCCGCCCGGGCCGGGATCAGGGCGCATTGCCCCGGCCGGCCCGCCGGCGCGGGGCCGGCCGGGCGGCCGGCCTGTTCCTGGCGGCGGTGCTTGCCACCGCGGGGCTTGTGCTCCTCCCGTTGCTGGGGCGTCCGGCGGAACCACCCCGGGGCGTCGGTACCCCGCCGGCAGTTCGGGCCGTTGACGCGGGGGAGGTGCCGGCCGAGGTGCAGGGACTGCTCGCGGCACCGGCGCCGGAGGACGCGGTACGGGGGCTCGCGGGCCTGCGCGGATTCGCGCTCAGGACCGGCAGGCTGGCCCTGCTGGAGCAGGTAACGGTGCCGGACTCACCCGCGGCGGCGGCCGACGCCGTGATCGCGGCGCGGCTGGCGGCGGCGGGGCACGTCCTGGAGGGTTTTGAGGCGCAGCTGCTGCTGGTCGAGCGACGGACGGCGGGCGCCGCCGGGCGTGCCGAGGTCTCGGTCACGGTGTCCACGACCGCCTACCGGGAGGTCGACGCGGGCGGCGGCGTCGTCGCGGGGACCGCGGCCGACGGCGGCCAGCGGTTGCGGCTGGTGCTGGCCCCCGTCGAGGGACGGTGGCGGATCCAGGAAATCCTGCCGGGACCCTGATCGGGGGGGGGGCAGGGGGCCGCCCGGGGATGTGCTCAGCCCGGGACCGCCCGTCAGTCAGCTGCCGTAGGTCAGCTGCCGGCCGCGACCCAGTCCGCGGCTTCGCGGACGGAGGGATGCTGCCATTGGAACCCGGCACCGGCCAGCGCGGCCGGCTCCATCCGCTGGCTGGCCAGCAGCAGTTCGTTGGCCAGCTGGCCCAGCGCCAGGCGCAGCACCGGGGCGGGTGCCGGCAACAGGGCCGGGCGGTGCAGCGCGGACGCCAGGGACCGGATCAGAGCCGCCACGTCGGAGCTTTCCGGAGCGCAGACGTTGACCGGACCGTCCAGCGGCGCGGTGAGCAGGAACTCGAAGGCCCCGGCCACGTCGGGCAGGGTGATCCAGGGCCAGAACTGCCGCCCGTTGCCCAGCGGGCCGCCGAGGCCCAGGCGCAGCAGCGGCAGGAGCCGGCCCAGGGCGCCGCCGGTGCGGCTCAGCACCACGCCGGTGCGCGGGGTAACCACCCGGACCCCGGCCGGGGCCTGGTGGGCGGCGGCCTCCCACTCGGTGCAGATCCCGGCCAGGATGCCCTCGCCGGCCGGGGCATCCTCCCGCAGCACCGAGGACCCGGCGTTGCCGTAGTAACCCGACGCGGACTGGCTCAGGAAGACCGGCGGCGGAGCGTCGGACCGGCGCATGGCGGCGACCAGCGTGGTGGTGGGTCCCAGGCGCGATGCCTTGAGCTCCGCGATCCGGCTGCTGGTCCAGGGCCTGTCGCCGATGCCGGCGCCCGAGAGGTTGATGACGGCGTCGACGCCGCGGAGTGCGGCGTCGTCGAGCATTCCCCGCGACGGATCCCACTCGAACTCCCGGGCGGAGGCGGCGGGCCGCCGGACCAGGGCAACGACGTCGTGGCCGCTGCTGCGCAGCCGGGTGGTAAGGGCGGTTCCGATCAGCCCTGAGGCGCCGGCGACAAGGATTCGCATGGTCCATCTCACCATGCCCGGCGCGGCAGGGAAACCTCCCCGGCTGGGGCGCGCCGTTGACTATGATCTAACGATGACCTCTTCGAGCTACCTCCGTTTTCCGCATCTGCACGGCGATCTGGTCACCTTCGTGGCCGAAGACGACGTCTGGATCGCACCGCTCGACGGCGGCCGCGCCTGGCGTGTTTCCTCGCTGCAGCTGCCGGCCCGCAACCCGCGTTTCAGCCCCGACGGACGGCGACTCGTCTGGACCGTGGTCCAGGGGACCGCCCCCGAAGTGGTCACCGCCGACGTCGACGGCGGAGGCTACCGCCAGCTCAGCTACTTCGGACACAGCTCTACCAGGGTCAAGGGATTCACCCCCGACGGCAACATCGTCGTCACGAGCGCTTTCCGCCAGGCGGACAGCCGCCTCACGCATGCCTACAGCCTCCCGGTGGACGGTGGCTGGGCCGAAGAGCTGCCGTTCGGGCCGGTCGAGTCCGTCGCCTACGGCACGGTGGTCGGCGACGAGCGGCCCCTGGTCCTGGCCAGCGTGCTCTCCCGCGAACCGGCATGGTGGAAGCGCTACCGCGGCGGGACCGCCGGCAAACTGTGGATCGACGCCGACGGCAATGGTGAATTCGAGCGGCTGGCGCCGGAGCTCGACGGCAACCTCACCGACCCGATGTGGGTCCGCGGCCGGATCGCCTTCCTCTCCGACCACGAGGGCTACGGCAACCTCTACTCCGTGCTGCCCAACGGCACCGACCTGCGGCGCCACACCGATCACGAGGACTTCTACGTCCGGCACGCGGCCACCGACGGCGAACGGGTGGTCTTCGAATCCGCCGGCGAGCTCTGGCTACTGTCCAGCCTCGACGCCGACGCCATCAAATTGGACATCACCCTGGGATCGGCCTCGCAGGCCCGGCGCTCGACGGCGTTGAAGCCCTCCCGCCACCTGGGTGAAGTCATCCCCGACCGCACCGGCGATTCCAGTGCCGTGGAAGCCCACGGAACGCTGCACTGGCTGCGGCACAAGGACGGGCCCTCGCGGATCCTTGAGGCAACCCCGGGCGTGCGGGCCAGGCTGCCCCGGCCGTTCGGCGAGGGACAGATCGCGTATGTCGCGGACCACGACGGCGCCGAGGCACTCTACCTGCGCCCCATCGCGGCGCCGCTGAGCGCCGCCGCCACCTCCGCGGCCCCCGCCCCCGCTTCGGTCCAGGCGCCGGAGGAAGCCGACGGCGGCACCCCGCTGCCCAGCCCGGTCTCCGCGGCGGCGCTGACGCGCCCCGGCGCTGCACGTGCGGACGTTGAGGGCGCCGGTGCGCCCGCCTCCGGACCCGGCAGCAACGGACCCGCCACCATGGGATCCGCCCACCCGGGCCCGGCAACCGCCGAGGTCGCCGCGGACGCTGCCGGCGGTGGGCACCCCGGGGGAGCCTCCGCCGGTGCGCAAGGTGACGGTGCTCAGGGTCACAGCGCGGCCGCACCCACCCGGATCGATTTCCCCAAGCCCAGCCGGGCCAGCGCCATGGAGGCCAGCCCGGATGGCAACTGGCTGGCCATCGGCACCTCCTTCGGCGACATCTACCTGGCCGACACCCGCACCGGGACCCTGACGCTGCTCACCAGCATCGGCGAGGGCAGCATCGAGGGCTTCAGCTGGTCGCCGGACTCGGCCTGGCTGGGCTGGGCGGAACCGCTGACCTCCTTCGGTGCCCGCACCCGGCTGCGGCTCGCGGCGGTCCCGGCAGCCGGCGGTTCCTCCGGCGATGCGGCCACCATCATTGACGTCACCGACGGGCGGTTCCGGGACGATTCGCCGGTCTTCACGCCGGACGGCAAGTTCCTGGCCTTCCTCTCCAACCGCAGCTTCGACCCGGTCTACGACGGACACTCCTTCGACCTGTCGTTCCCCAGCCCGATCAAGCCCTACCTGGTGGCCCTGGCGGCCGACACGCCGTCGCCGTTCGGACCGAGCGTTGCCCTGTCCGAAGCCGTAGCCGAGGGGGCAGCCGCTGTAACGGAAGACGCTGCAGCGGACCGCGCTGACGCGGCGGCTGACGCCGGCGCCGGGAACCACCCGGCCGACGCTCCTCCCGTCGTGGTCGATCCGGAGGGGCTGGCACACCGGGTCATCAGCGTCCCGGTCCCGCAAGGGAACTACTCGCACCTCTCGGCGGCAGACGGGGCGCTGCTGTGGCTGGACCACGAACTGGCCGGTGTCACGGGGGAGGGCCGGGCGAGCCTGGAGGACAAGAACGCCGCTCCCAGCCTGGTCCGCTTCGATCTGGCCAAGCGCCGCTGCGCCACGATCGTGGAAGCGCTGGACAGCTACCGGCTCACCGGCGACGGCGAAAAGGTGGTGCTGATCCAGGACAAGCAGATCCGCGTCTCGCCGGCCCGCGCGAAGGCCGACGAGGAGTCCGGCCAGCTGGTCAAGGTTGACCTGAACCGGATCCGGGTCCGGCTGGACCCGGTGAGCGTCTGGGGCCAGGCGTTCGATGAGGCCTGGCGGCTGCAACGCGACTTCTTCTGGACCGAGGACATGGCCGGACAGGACTGGGAGTCCATCCACGCCCGGTACCGGCCGATCGTGGAGCGGCTTGGCTCGCATGACGACCTGGTGGACCTGCTGTGGGAGCTGCACGGCGAGCTCGGCACCTCGCACGCCTACGTCCGCCCCGCCCTGGTGACGGAGAACGGCAGCAACGGCCAGGGACGGCTCGGCGCCGACCTCGCGGCCACC
>DASSXE010000374.1:0-4780 GCA_035704125.1 Arthrobacter sp. | reverse complement strand
CGCGGATGACGTTGGGGCCCTTGATCTGGATCTCGCCCACGATTCCTGGGGCGGCCGGGCCGGCTTCCGGGTCCAGCGGGTCCGCCACGCGGACGTCGGTGAAGAAGTGCGGCAGGCCCGAGGATCCTGCCTTCTCGCGGGAGCGGGCGGCGGGAAGCGTGGTGGCGCCGGGGGCGGTCTCGGTCATCCCGTAGCCGTTGGAGAACCGCAGGCCGCGGAGTTCGTAAGCCTCCAGGACCCGCATGGGGACGGCCGATCCGCCGCAGGTGAGCTTGTTCAGCGAGCTCAGGTCCGTGCTGTCCCAGTCCGGGTGCTCGCAGAGCATCTGGAAGGTGGTGGGCACCCCGCTGATGGTCGTGGCGCGGTGCTCCTGGATCAGCTCCAGGGTCCGCCGCGGATCGAACCGGGCCTCCAGGACCACGGTGCCGCCCTTCAGGAGGGTGGGCAGGACGCCCATGTCCAGGGACGCGACATGGAACATCGGCGAGATCATCAGGGCCACGTCGGCGGAGGAGAAGTCGAAGTCCACCAGCACGTTGATGCAATTCCAGGTGATGTTTCCGTGCGTCAGCAGGGCGCCCTTGGGGCTGCCGGTGGTGCCGGAGGTATAGAGGATCATGGCCCCGTCGTCCAGGGACACGGGTATGTCCGGCACCTCCGGGGAACCGGCGGCCAGCACCTCCCCGAAGTCCTCGACGGAGGCGCCCGCACCGGCACCCGCACCGCCGTCGCCTGTCCCGCCGTCGTCCACCACCAGGCGGGTCCGCACCCCGGTGCCGGCCGCACCCAGGCCGGCAAGCCCGGCCAGGGTGGCGGCATGGACCAACACCTCGGCGCCGCAGTCCTGCAGCTGGAACTGGATCTCCGGCGGGGCCAGCCGGGTGTTCAGCGGGACGAACACCGCGCCCAGCAGCCCGGCGGCGAACAGCGTCTCCAGGAAGGCCGGATCATTCTCGCCCAGGTACGCCACCCGGCTGCCCTTGGCCACGCCCCGGCGGCCCAGCGAATCCGCCAGACGGGCGGCGCGCTCAGCCAGCTGGGCGTAGCTGAGTTCCCGCGTGCCGGCGATGACTGCGGTCTTGGTGCCCGACTTGGGGCTGCGGCGCTGCAGCCATGAGCCGATGCCGGAGTTCTCCACGGCAGGTCCTTTCGAGTGGCGGGGCTGGGGGCGGGCTTACTTGTAGAAGCGGGCGAGGAATTCGGCGACGACGGCGGGGCGCTCCTGGCCCTCGATCTCGATGGTGTTGGAGACCTTGATCTGCGCACCGCCCTTGACCTCGGTGACCTCCGCGATGGTGGCCTGCATCCGGATCCGCGCCCCCACCTTCACCGGCGAGGTAAAGCGGACCTTGTCCAGGCCGTAGTTGACCTTGGTGGTGACCCCTTCGACGTCAAAGAGTTCGCCCCAGAACGGGATGATCAGGGACAGGGTCAGGAATCCGTGCGCGATCGGGGCGCCGAAGGGCCCGGCCTTGGCGCGTTCGACGTCAACGTGGATCCACTGGTCATCGCCGGTGGCGTCGGCAAACTTGTTGATCTGTTCCTGCGTGATTTCGCGGTATTCGGTGACGCCGAGGTCGGTTCCGGCGAGGGTGAGCAGCTTGTCGAAGTCGACGACGAGGTTGGGCATGGTGGGCTCCTGCTTGTTAGGGGTGGGTCTAGTGGGTGAAGGCGCTGTGGCCGGTGAGGGCGCGGCCGATGATGAGGGCGTTAATCTCGTGCGTGCCTTCATAGGAGTAGATGGCCTCGGCGTCGGCGTGGAAGCGGGCGACGTCGGTCTCCAGGGTGATGCCGTTGCCACCCACCACTTCCCGGGCCAGCGCGACGGTCTCGCGCATCAGCAGGGAGGCCTGCATCTTCGCGAGCGCCGAGTCCTGGTCCCGGTAGACGCCGCGGTCCTGCTGTTCGGTCAGCCGGACCACCAGGGAAAGGGCGGACGTGACGTTGCCGAGCATCCGGGCGAGCTTTTCCTGGACCAGCTGGAAGGATCCGAGCGGCCGGCCGAACTGCTCCCGCGCCGTGACGTACCGGAGGGCCGCCTCGAAAGCCCCGGCGGCGGTGCCGGTGGCGATCCAGGCGACGTCGGAGCGCATCAGCCGCAGCATGGCGGCGACATCCCGGAAGGAGCTGACGTTATGCAGCCGCATCGCCTCCGGAACGTGCACGTCCTCGAGCGTGATGTGCGCGTTCTGCATCATCCGCAACGAGGCTTTGCCGTGGATCTTCTGCAGCGTCACCCCGTTGGCTTCCCGGTCCACCAGGAAGCCCTTGACCTGCCCGTCGGCGTCGTCCCGGGCGAAGACGGCCAGCACATCGGCCGTCAGCGCGCCGCCGATCCAGCGCTTGGCGCCCTTGAGGACCCAGCTGTCTCCGACGCGGCGCGCACTCGTGGCGAGGCCACCGGCGATGTCCGAGCCGGAACCCGGTTCGGTCAGGGAGAACACGCCCTTGAGCGAGAAATCCAGCACCCTGGGCATCCACTCGGCCTGCTGCTCCGGTGAGGCACCCACCCGGATAGCGGTGCGGAAGAGCCCGGCCTGGGCGGTGTAGTAGGTGGCAAGGGAGGCGTCGGTGCGGGCCAGTTCGAAGATCCGGAAGCCGTGGTAGATCCCCCGGGCGGGGGTGTGGTCCGCGCCGGGTCCGCCGGTCAGCTCCGCCGGTTCCATCAGGTCCAGGTCGATCAGCGGCCCGGCCAGCTGGTCCGGGAACTCGCCGCGTTCCCAGTAGTCGGCCAGCAGCGGCCGGGCCTGTTCGTCCAGGAAGGTGCGCAGCCGGCCCAGGACCCGGCGTTCGGCCCCGGTCAGCAGCGCCTCGGCGTCGTAGTAGTCGCAGACACCGTAGAGGCGCCCGCTGGTTTCCGCGCCCATCTCAGCAGCCTAGGCCCAGCAGGCGGACGGCGTTGTCCTTGAGGATCTTGGGCCGGACCTGATCCTTCAGCGGCAGGTCCGCGAAGGCGCCCAGCCACTTCTGCGGGGTGATCAGCGGGAAGTCCGTGCCGAACAGCACCTTGTCCTGCAGCACCGAGTTGGCCATCCGGACCAGGGATTCCGGGAAGTATTTCGGCGACCAGCCGGAGAGGTCGATGAAGACGTTGGACTTGTGCGTGGCGATCGAGTTCGCCTCGTCCTGCCACGGTACGGAGGGGTGGGCCATGATGATCTGCAGTTCCGGGAAGTCCGCCGCCACCGCGTCCAGCAGCAACGGGTTCGAGTAGGCCAGCTTGATGCCGTAGCCGCCGGGCAGCCCTGCGCCCATGCCGTTCTGGCCGGTGTGGAAGATCGCGGGGAGGCCGAGGTCCTGCAGGGTTTCCCAGAGCGGGTAGAACTGTTCGTTGGAGGGGTCGAACCCCTGCAGGCTGGGGTGGAACTTGAAGCCGCGGGCGCCGAGCTCCACGGCCTGGTGCCTGGCGCCGGTGAGGGCGTCCGTTCCGGTGCGCGGGTCCACGCTGCCGAACGGGATCAGCACGTCGTTGTTCCGGGCGGCGCCGGCGATCAGTTCGGGAATGCTGTTGGGTTCGTGCTTGAGCTGGGTCCGGGCGTCCACGGTGAAGACGACGGCGGCCATGTTCAGTTCGCGGTAGATCTCGGCGATCCGGTCCAGCGACGGGGTGCGGTCCTCCGCTTTGAAGTACTTGGCGGAGGCCTCGGTGAGGGTTTCGGGCAGGGAGTTGTGGCCGCAGCTGTCCACCTCTAGGTGGACGTGCATGTCGATCGCGTCGAGTGTGGCGGCATCAATGCCGGGTTCGTAGCGGGTGGCGGCCATCTCAGCGGGCCTGGGCCGGCTCGGGCTGCAGTTCCTCCGGCAGCGGCAGGAACTCCTCGCCCACGGTCTGCAGCTTGTCGCCGAAGAGGGTGCCGAAGTTCTCCACGAGGTCCTGGTAGCCCCAGCCGCCTTCGCGGTACTCGGTGGCGGCGGCCTCCGGGTGGGTCCAGAGCTGCAGCCGGTCCCCGCCCGCGCCGATCGCCTGGCCGGTGATCCCGGCGGCGGCGTCGGAGGCCAGGAACGCGACGAGGCCGGCGACGTCGTCGGCGGTGCCGAAGCCGAGCTCGTGGCGGAAGAAAGCGGGCATGGCCTCGCCGCGTTCATCGGCCTCGACGGCCTTCTGGAAGTACGGCACGGTCTTGGTCATGGCGGTGGCGGCGACGGGGATGACAGCGTTGGCGGTGACGCCGGCCTTCTTCATCTCCAGCGCCCAGGTCCGGACCATGCCCACAATGCCGGCCTTCGCGGCGGCATAGTTGGTCTGGCCGAAGTTGCCGCGCTGGCCCGTGGGCGAACCGATGGTGATGATGCGGCCCGGGATGCCTTTCTCCTTGAAGTAGCCGAACGCCTCCCGGGCGCAGGTGAAGGTGCCTTTGAGGTGCACGTTGATGACGGCGTCGAAGTCCTCGTCCGTCATCTTCAGCAGGCTCTTGTCCCGGAGAATGCCGGCGTTGGTGACCAGGATATCCAGCCGGCCGAACGTGTCGACCGCCGCCTGGACCAGCCGGCGGGCCACCTCGGAGCTGCCCACGGGGCCGACGACGGCGGTGGCCCGCCCGCCGTCGGCCTCGATAGTGCGGACAGCGTCGGCGGCGACCGCTTCATCCACGTCGTTGACCACGACCGCGGCGCCCTGCCGGGCCAGCTCGCGGGCGTAGGCCAGGCCGAGGCCCCGGCCGCTTCCGGTGACGATCGCTACTTTTCCTGCGAGGCTCATTGCCGCTCCTTTGCTAGCTGCCGCGCGTCCTGCACGGCGGCGTGGGACGTTGTTCTGAATCCATGAAAGTATGGATAATTG
>DASSXE010000517.1:0-3591 GCA_035704125.1 Arthrobacter sp. | reverse complement strand
GCCTTCGCCTCCGGTTTCAGCAGCGTACGGCAGTTTAACGAGACGATCGCCGAAGTCTTCGCGATGACCCCGTCGGCGCTGCGGGCCACGGCGCGGCACCATGGCCCGGCGGCACGGGACGCGGCGGCGTCCACGGCGCTGACGTTGAACCTGCCGTACCGGGAGCCGTTCGACCCGGGCATCTTCACCTTCCTCATGGTCCGTGCCGTGGCCGGTATCGAGGAGGGCACGGAAACCTCCTATGCCCGAACCCTCCGGCTGGCCCACGGTGACGCCCGCTTCCGGGTGGACTACGACGCGGACGCGCAGGGGCGCCCGCTGAAGCTGACGATCGGCGCCGTCGACCTGCGGGACCTCGCCTCGTTGCTGAGCCGGGTCCGGCGGCTGCTGGACCTCGATGCCGACCCGGTGGCCATCGACGCCGCGCTGGCCGGAGATCCCCGGTTGCGGGCCGGCGTCGCGGCGGCACCGGGACTCCGGATGCCCGGGGCCGTGGAACCGCAGGAACTGCTGATCCGGGCCATGATCGGCCAGCAGATCACGGTGGCCGCGGCGCGGACCGCCCTGGTCCAGCTCGCCGCATGCGGCCGGGACAGCACGGTCCCGGCGGAGGGATTGCACCGGATGTTCCCCACCGCGGCCGACATCGCGGACACCGGGTACACGCTGCTGCGCGGACCGCAGCGCCGAATCGACAGCATCCGTGGCGCGGCCGTGGCGATGGCAACCGGCAGCCTGGACTTCGGCTACGGCGATGACCCGGCCGGGCTCCAGGCCAAGCTCCTGCCGCTGGCCGGCGTCGGCCCCTGGACGGTGGGGTACGTTTCGATGCGCGTGATCGGCGCCCCGGACGTCTTCCTGGCCAATGACGCCGCCGTCCGCAACGGCATCCGTGCGCTCCCTGCCGCCGACGGCGGGTCCGGCACCGCGTTGTCCCCCGACTTCCGGGAGGTGAGCCCCTGGCGCTCCTACGCCACCATGCACCTGTGGCGGGCCGCCGCGGCGGCCCAGTCCGCCGCCCGGACCAGGACGGCACCAACCAGGTCTTATACCAAAACTCAACCCAGCACGACGCTGTCCGAGCCGGGCCCCACCGACCTCCCAGCCAGAAAGAAAGTTGCCTCATGAACGCGCAGTTGTTGACCATGTCCACCCCGGACGGACCGTTCACCATCATCGCCCGGGACGGCGCCGTGCTGGCCTCGGGCTGGACCGCGGAGCCCGGCGCGCTCACCGGCCAGATCCACCCGACACTGCTGCCGGCCGGCTACGACACCGTGACCGCTCTGGGCAGCATTTCGGCGGCGGTCGAGGCGTTTTACGACGGCAGCCCCGAAGCGGCCATGGAAGTGCCGGTCCTGCAGAAGTCAGGTCCGTTCCGCGCGCACGCGTGGGACATGCTCCGCACGGTCGCTGCGGGCCAGCCGGTGACGTACACCGAATATGCGGAACTTTCCGGCAACGCCCGGGCCGTCCGGGCCGCCGCCAGCGCCTGCGCGTTCAACGCTGCCGCGTTGTTCGTGCCCTGCCACCGGGTGATCCGCACCGACGGCAGCCTGGGCGGATTCCGTTGGGGCCTGCCCATCAAGGAGAGCCTGCTGGCCCGCGAAGGCCGGCAGGCAGTGACCGTACCGGCCTGACTGATCGCCCTACTTGGTGGCCGGAACGCCCGCCGGCCAGGGCAGCAGGGCGGGGAGGTCGACGCCGTCGGCCGCGGCCGTGGCACGCAGGCTCCCCAGCGTGGGCGTGCGCCCGGCGAGCCAGGCGGCGATGTCGGTGAGCATGCCGTTGATAGCGGTCGAGCGTCCGCCGGCGGCGCCGATTGCGACGGACGGCAGACCGAGTGGCTGGAGCACGAACCGCTGCCCCTCGGGCACCCGGGCGGCCAGGAACTCGAAGAGGTGCTCGCAGAATGGCCTGCCCCACGTTTCGGGGCCCCGGCCGGTGCCCAGGTCCGTGGCGTGGATGGTGAGTTCGCGCCAGAGCGCCAGGCCGCCGTCGAACACGACGCCGCCGCGGAAGGTGATCGGCTTCCGCCAGCCGGCCTCGTCGAGCGCGCCGAACGCGGTCAGTGCCCGCCCGATGGCGGCGGACACGGCGGCCCGGTGCTGCTCGGCGCTGTGGCCGGCGCTCAGCTCGATGGCCCGGTTGCGGCCCTCAAAACCGCCGTCGTAAAGCTCTATGCTTTCGCCGCGGGCGGAGTACTCGACCTGCCGGGCCATGGCGTTGCCGATGCCGGCGACGTGGGCCAGGACGTGGCCGCGGGTCCAGCCGGGCAGCTCGGACGGCGCGGCAACCTCGGCGTCGTCCAGGGTGGCGGCGATTCCGGTCACGACGTCGGCGGCGCGGCGGAGCTCAGCCAGCAGGAATTCGGGGGTGATGGAAGTCATGGCGCCCATCCTAACGGAGCCAGTGGATTAATCCCGGCTAACTGGGCTGGCTGTCAGCGCGCTCCGTAGCGGTGCCGGATGTGCCGGCGGTCGTGCCGGGCCTGCCAGAATTCCAGTTCCCGGGGGCGCAGCGCGTAGAGCTGCCAGGCGGGGTTCTCACTGCCGTCGGCGCCGGGCCGGGCCTCCCAGTCAGCGGCCGACGCCTCGGCGGAGAGCTCGACGACGTCCCCCGCGACGCGGACCTGACGGCCGAGCGGCTGCCAGAAGAAATTCAGCGCGGCGGACGGGTTGGCGGCCAGTTCCCGGCCCTTGCGCGACTCCCGCGAGGTGGCGAACTGCCAGCCGTCGGCGTCGATGTCCTTGAGGATCAGCATCCGTGCCGACGGACGTCCCCGCTCATCGGCGGTGGCCAGGCTGCAGGCGTTGGGCTGCGGCACCCCGGCGGCCAGGGCGTCGTCGAACCACCGCCGGAACAGTTCGGCGGGGTCGGCGGGCGCCGCCGAAGGGTCGAAGTCGGGCAGCTCTGCCGGGAAATCGGGCAGGGCGCGCAGCAGCCGGCGGAACGATTCGCTCATGCGCCCATGCTAGCGGGCACCTTTCGGCGCTCAACCCACAACGCTCCCTCACCTCCGGCAGCAAATCCGTCAACGCTCCCGCAGGGAGTGCGGGAGCGTTGGCAGAAAACGTGCCGGACGTGAGGGAGCGTGTGGTGGCTAGGCTGCGTAGGCGCGGACTCCGTCGAGCTCCGCCTCGAGCGCCAGCAGCTGGCGTTCGACGGCGGCCGGGGCGGTGCCGCCCTGGGAGTTCCGGCTGTTCAGCGACCCTTCGGTGGACAGGACCGTGCGGACCTCCGGCGTCAGGTGCTCCGAGATGGCCGCGTACTCCTCGTCCGTCAGGTCCCAGAGTTCGACGCCGCGGCTTTCGGCCTGCTTCACCGCCGCGCCGGAGAGCTCGTGCGCCTCCCGGAACGGCACGCCCTGGCGCACCAGCCATTCGGCAATGTCCGTCGCCAGCGCAAAGCCCTGGGGTGCCAGCGCCTCCATCCGTTCGGTGTTGAACGTCAGGGTCGCGATCATGCCGGAGACGGCCGGGAGCAGCAGCTCGAGGGTGTCGGCGGCGTCGAAGACCGGCTCCTTGTCCTCCTGCAGGTCGCGGTTGTACGCGAGCGGCAGGCCCTTGAGCGTGGCCAGCAGCCCGGTCA
>DASSXE010000500.1:0-4276 GCA_035704125.1 Arthrobacter sp. | reverse complement strand
GGGTCGGGCGGGAACGGATCGGGCCCTGGCGGCGGGGGTATGGTCATGGCTCCGATTATCGACCCGCTGCGGCGCAGAGGGAAGACTCTTCCCGGACGTTGTGAGTCCGACCAAACCGGCGCGGCCCCCCCCGGAAACGCCCTTAGTTCTGTGAGGCGACCGACTTGTCGCGGTCCTCGAACACGTCCTCACCGGGCCCGGCGAACGCCTTGGAGCGCTGCACCGCCTCCAGCGAGCCAGTGAACAGCTGCGAATCGTGCGGATCGGACGGCATTCGTGCCGCGGTCTCGGCCGCGCTCGACTCCGCCGGGAGCGTGTCCGCGGCGGCGACCGCACCAGGGCGCCGCGCAGCGGGCTGGGTGGAAGCGGACGCGGCACCGTCGGCCGGGAGGGATTCGAGCCGGAAGTGCGGCAGCGCCGTCGGGAACTTCTCCTGCAGGAAAAGCACCAGTTCCTCGCGGATCAGGCAGCGCAGGTCGAAGAGCGAGGCGCTGTCCGCGGCGCTGACCAGGATGCGGACCCGGACGTAGCCGGCCGTCGCATCGGTGATCTGCAGGATGCCGACGCGCTCGTCCCAGAGTTCGGTGCCGGCCAGGACCCGCTTCAGTTCGGTGCGCATGGCGGCCACCGGCGCGCGCCAGTCCAGGTCGAACTCCACCGTGCCCATCACCTCGGACTGCCGCCGGGTCCAGTTCTCGAACGGGGTGGTGGTGAAGTAGGTCGAGGGCAGGATCAGCCGGCGGTCGTCCCAGATGTGGACCACCACGTAGGTCAGGGTGATCTCCTCGATCCGGCCCCATTCCTTCTGCACCACCACCACGTCGTCCACCCGGATGGCGTCCGTGAAGGCCAGCTGGATGCCGGCGAAGACGTTGACCAGCGAGGTCTGCGCCGCGAGGCCGGCCACGATCGAGATCACACCGGCGGAGGCCAGCAGCCCGGCGCCGAGGGCCTGGATGGCGGGGAAGGTGAGCATGATGGAGCCCAGCGCCACGATCGCCACCAGCGCGACGCCGATCCGCCGGGCCAGGATCACCTGCGTGCGGAGCCGCCGGGCACGCCGGTTGTCCGCCACGTCCACCCGGTACCGGGTCAGGACCATGGTTTCGATGATCAACAGCACGGCGATGGCCAGCCACGCCACGGACCCGATCAGCGCGATCACCAGCCCGTGGTCCACGTTCCGCCGCCAGTCGGCGTCGGCGGTGGTCGTGGCCAGCGCGATCCGTACCCCGATCAGGCAGAGCGCGAAGCGCAGGGGCTGGCGGGCCACCCGCGAGGTCTCCCGGAGCGCTTCCTGCTTGCGGTTGAGCCGGAGAACCACCCGGCGCACCAGCCAGGAGGCCACGAGCCCGGCAACGATCGCCAGGGCCACGGCGAAGAAGGGCATGGCGGTAGAGAGAAAGTCTTGCATCATCCAAGATGTAGCAAGCTTTGCCGGCCCCACGGAAATCGGTGCCCTGTCAACGTGGGGCCGGTCACGCCTCACACGGCCGGCGAATGCCTCCGATGGCGCAGCCCCTCGTGGGCGGGCTGGCTGCTCTTGGTCCAGGTGGTGCCGCCCCACGGCGTGGCGTGCGATTCACGGATCAGGCCGGTTCCGGCGCACTCGCGGACGGCCATGATGCCATCGGCCGCCGAGCGCTTGTCCACAAAAGGCTTTGAGACAGCGAGCACTGTGCCGTCCGCCCCCAGCAGCCGGAACCGGACGTTCGATTCTGTGTCGGTGAAGATCTCGAATTGTCCTGCCATTGTCTTATTCCTTTCAGGCGTTCCGGCGGCAGCGCGGGGTGTCCGCGGATGCCCTTGCCGGAGGTCTTCTTCCACCTTCCGCAATCGGCGGCCGGGGCTGAAAGGGGCAAAGGTCCCGGATGCCGGGCTGGCGGCTGCAGGGCTAGATTGGGACCATGGCTGACTTCGCGGAGCACCCTTCCGGCCCGGACGACGGCGCCGCCGTGCGGCTCACCGCCCGGGTGGCGGGCATGGTCCAGGCCGTCGGTTTTCGGTTCTGGACGGTGCGGAAGGCCGAGGAACTGGGGCTCACCGGCACGGTCCGGAACAACGACGACGGCACGGTGGGCGTCGTGGTGGAGGGGCCGCAGGCGGTGGTGCTGGAGTTCCGGTCCTGGCTCCGTTCGCCGCAGGCGCCGGGGCGGGTGGACCGGGTGGAGGAGTCCGTCTCCGCCGCCACCGGTACGTTTCGCGGCTTCACCGTCACGTACTGAGGTCCGGTTTCAGCAGGCCGCGCTCCAGTACCGCCGTGCGGGAGAGGGTCTTGTAGCCCTCGTGGTCGAACAGGACGGTCAGGATGTCGCCGTCGGTCCGGATCACCTGGCCTGGGCCCCACTCGGCGTGGACGACGGCGGCGTTCACCGGGAAGCTACCGTCGACGACCTCGTCGTCTGCGCCATCGTCCTCTGCGCCGTCGCCGTCCGCGGGAGCCCCGGCCGCGCAGTTGTCGCAGTTGCCGCACGGCTCCGGCAGGTCCTCGCCGAAGTAGCCCAGCAGGAACTGCCGCCGGCAGCGGTGCGTCTCGGCATAGCCGCGGATCATCTCGACCCGGGACCGGTCCACCCGGCCCCGCGCCTCCGCGAGCTCGACCGCCAGCGCCAGCACCGCCTTCGGGTCGGCCGCGGCGGCCAGGCGGATCCCGGCGTCGTCGGTCAGGAGCGCAGCCGTGTCCTGCAGTTGGTTCAGCAAGGTGGTGAGCCGCCGGGCCGGGAAGCGGGTCTGGCCCGCGAGCTCCTCGCGGGGGACCGGGCCGTCCGCGGCGGCGAGGACGGCCAGCAGCACCCGCAGGGAGGCTTCGTCCGGGGTGTGGGTAGTGAAGAACCGGCGCAGCCCCAGGTCCTCGGAACGGTAGTGCAGCACCGCGCGGGCCGCTCCGCCGTCGCGCCCGGCCCGGCCGAACTGCTGGTAGTAGCTGTCCAGAGACTCCGGGATGTCCGCGTGCAGGACGAAGCGCACGTCCGGTTTGTCGATGCCCATGCCAAACGCGGTGGTGGCGACGACGACGTCCAACGCGCCGTCGAGGAACGCCCCGTGCACCCGGGTGCGCTCGGCGCCCGGCATCCCGGCGTGGTACGCGGCGGCGCGCAGGCCGTTCCGGGTGAGCTTGGCCGCGTATTTCTCGGTGTCCTTGCGCTTGGCCGCGTAGACCAGGCCCGGGCCGCGCAGCTCGCCGGCCAGGGCCGTGGCCTGGGCGATCACGGCGCGGCGTTTCTCCTTGTCCTCGTGGTGGCGGACCACGGCCAGGTGAATGTTGGGCCGGTCGAAGCCCCGGACCAGCACCAGCGGGTTATCCAGGTGCAGGCGTTGCAGGATCTCCTCCCGGACGGGGGCCGCCGCGGTGGCGGTGAGCGCCGCCGTCGTCGGATTCCCCAGGCGTTCCCGGACCTCGCCGAGGCGCAGATAGTCGGGGCGGAAGTCGTGGCCCCAGGACGTGACGCAGTGCGCCTCATCGACCACCAGCAGAGGGATTTTCAGGGCGGCGAGCCGCGCCACGGTGCTGTCCTTGGCCAACTGCTCGGGGGCCAGGAACAGGAACGCCGCCTTTCCCCGTTCTGCGGCGGCCCAGGCGCGTTCCTGCTCCGCGGCGCTGTGGGCGGAGTTGATGGCGACGGCGGCGTCCGGCCCGGCCGCGGCGACGATGCCGTCCAGCTGGTCCTCCTGCAGCGAGATCAGCGGAGAGACCACCAGCGTGGGCCCGCGGCGGAAGTTGCCGGACGCCGGGACGTCATGACGGGCTTCGTGCAGCAGCAGGGCCGGGACCTGGTAGACGGCGGACTTGCCGTAGCCGGTGGGCATCACCGCCAGGACGTTCCGGCCGGCGGCCAGGGCGCTCATGCCCTCGAACTGGCCGTCCCGCAGGGCCGCGATCCCGAAGGCGTCCGCGGCGATCCGGCGGAGGGCGGCGTCGGGAGAAACATCGGGAGACGCACCGGAAGACGCGCCGGCCGGGCCGGTGCGGGGGTCTGCGATTTCCTGGCTCATCGGTGCTCCGCTGGACGGTTCCGGCGGCCGCCTGCTTCGGCCGCGCTTCCAGCGTAACGCCGCCGGCAAGAGGAGCCGTGGGGGCGGGAGGGCGGCAGCGGCACGGCGGGAAAGGGGGTGCGGGGACAAAGGCCCTCGGCGCTGGCGGGGTAGTCCCGGTACCGTGTGCCCATGCAGAAGATATCGATCGAGGCCCTGGCGCGCCAGCAGGTGGCCGCGGCGCTCGCCGCCGGGAGCGGGCGCGCCGCGGACACTGTCTTCGGCGGGCATGAGAAGGTCCTTC
>DASSXE010000435.1:0-4639 GCA_035704125.1 Arthrobacter sp. | reverse complement strand
GGGGACGGCGTGCGCCGAGAAATCCTCGCAGCCGGAGCAGAAGTACGTCACCTCGCCGAGTTGGCTGACCGAACCGTCCCGGTGATGCTTCGGCGGGATGAAGGATTCGAGGTAAACGAACTCATCGGTTCCGCAGTTTTCGCAGTACGGGATGCCGACGTAGTCGTCGTCCGTCCGGGCGGGGGCGGCGTGCGGATCCAGGCGGCCGCGGGCGGGGTGCGTCATGCCTTCCAAACGCGCCCCGGCCGACGGCGGACGGGCGGGATTCCGCGGCCCCAGCCGCGTCGGGCCCGAGCGCATCGGGGCGTGGGGGGTATTCATGGCTGGCGTCATTGCTGGCCTATCCCGAACGCCGAGTGCCCCTGAAGGCCGGTAAAAAACCGGCTTCGACGGCAGGCAGCGTCCGTTTTCTAAGCGGTGTGGCTGGCCTCTGCTTGACCTGCAATAGTGTCAGGATAGGGCAAGTACCCCGCGGGTTCAATGGCTACGTACACTCACTCCCTCGGGCACGTATTGGTGTAGGTACCGCCCCGGGAGCGCGTAGGTAGCCCGGTGGAACGGCTAGGCCGAACGGTGCAATGCGCGGCCCGCGATCGCCTGGGTCAGCGCCTCAATGACCTCGGTATTTGCCAGCGGATTTCGGATCAGGGTGAAATCGACGTCGCCCACGGGCGGCAGCTCGAAGCGCCGGGTGATGATTTTCAGGTCCTCTGGAACCAGCGACGCCGGCATCACCGCCACGCCGATCCCGGCCCGGACCGCGGCCAGCACCCCGCTGATCTGCCGCGTAGTGCAGGTAATGCGCCAGGTCCGTCCGCTGGCCTCGAGGGCATCGATGGCCAGCTTTCGGCTGAGGCTCGGCGCGGGATAGGCGATGAGGGGCACCGGGTGGCCCGGTGCCAGCGCCGTCTGCTCCAGGCCTACCCAGGCGAAGGAGTCCTGCTGGACCACGGTGCCGTCCTTGGCGCCGGCCACCCACTTGACGAACACCAGATCGAGCTGCCCGGCGTTCAGCCGCTTGTAGAGCTGGTCGCTTTGGCCGACGGTGAGTTCAAGGTTGATCTGCGGGTAGACCTGCCGGAACTCGCGCAGGATCCGGGGCAGCCCCGTGATCGCCAGATCGTCGGCCGTGCCGAAACGCAGCCGGCCGCGCATCGCCGAACCGGAGAAGTAGCGGGCGGCCGAGTCGTGCGCGGAGAGGATGCTCCGGGCGAACCCGGCCATGGCATCGCCGTTGTCGGTCAGCCGCACGTCCCGGGTATCCCTCGCGATCAGGGTCCGGCCGGCAGCCGTCTCCAGCTTCCGGACATGCTGGCTGATGGTCGGTTGCGCGAGCCCCAGCCGCTCGGCCGCCCGGGTGAAGCTGAGGGTCTCCGCGACGGCGAGGAAGGAGCGGAGTTGTGCGGGTTCAAACATTGCTGCCTCCTGGCCGGCGGACCCGTTCCGGCGCCTGACCGGCGGGTCATTGCGCTTTGTGATGGGAGTTATGCAAGGAATAACCTTCCATAATCGATCCGGGCCAGCCTAGCGTTAAACCGACCCCCGCAGGCCCCGATCCCATGAGGACTTTCCGTGGCACCCCCTCCGCCTTTCCAGGCCGCCGAACCAGACCAGGACCGCTCCCGGCACCCGGCACCGCCTGTCGCCGCCCCGTTGCGCACCGCCCCGTTGCGGAGCGCCCCGCCGCCTGCCGCAGCGGCTCCCGTCACCCAGCCGATCGGCGTCGTCCCCGATCGGCTCCCTTGGCGGCACACCTTTATTTCGCTCAAGGTCCGCAACTACCGGATCTTCGCGGCCGGGCATTTCATTGCGGTGATTGCGCTGTGGATGCAGCGGATCGCACAGGACTGGCTGGTGCTCCAGTTGTCCGGATCCGTGACGGCGGTCGGCGTCACGGTTGCCCTGCAGTTCATGCCGTCGCTCTTCCTGGGACCCTGGGCGGGCATGATGGCGGACCGGTTCGCCAAACGCCGGATCCTGATGCTGTGCCAGTCGGTAGCCGCTGTCCTGGCGGCGGTGCTTGCCGTGCTTGCGCTGTCGCACCGGATTGAGGTCTGGCATGTCTACTCGATCGCGCTGGCGCTGGGGCTGGTCACGGTGCTGGACCAGCCGGCCCGGCAGGTGTTCGTCAACGAACTCGTGGGGCCGGTGTACCTGCGGAACGCGATCAGCCTGAACTCCACCATTTTCCAGCTCGGCGGCCTGATCGGACCGGCGGTCGCGGGGATCCTGCTGGGAGCCGTGGGTGCGGGCTGGGCGTTCGCGGGCAACGCGGTGGCCTGCTGTTCCACGGTGACCATGCTGCTGATCCTGCGCAAGGACGAGCTGCACACCACGCCGCCGGCGGCCAAACGCAAGGGCATGCTCAAGGAGGGGCTGCGGTACGCGCTGGCCAAGCCCACCATCTACTGGCCGTGGCTGATGGCCGGCTTCGTGTCGGTCTTCGCGATGAGCCTGCCGGTGCTGCTGGCAGCGTTCGCGGATCACGTGTACGACGTCGGGGCCGGCGGCTACGGCCTGCTCAACGCCCTCGTGGCGCTCGGCGCGCTGGCCGGGGCGATCACCTCGGCCCGCCGGCGGCAGCTGCGCCTGCGCTCGGTCATGCTGGGAGCGGGGATGTACGGCCTGATGCTCTGCCTCGCGGCTGCGGCGCCCTCGATGCTGTGGTTCGGGGGAGCGATGGTTCTGGCAGGGTTCTGGTGCCTGATGTTCCTGACCGCCGCCAACCAGCTGGTGCAGGTCAGCGCGAACATGGGGATCCGCGGGCGGGTGATGAGCCTGTACATCATGGTGCTGATCGGCGGCCAGGCTCTTGGCGGGCCGCTGATGGGCTGGCTGGCGGAGCGTCTGGACCCGCACACGGCCATCCTGGTCTCCGGCGGAGTCCCGGCACTGGCGGCGGGGACCGTTGCCGTCCTGCTGGCCCGGCGTGGGCAACTGATGCTGAAGGTGGACCTCCGGCACCGGCGGCAGCTGCTGCGGATCGTCCGGGTTTAGCTTTCCGCGCCGGTTTCGGACCGTTGCTCCCCTGGTCCGGGGGGCAACGGTCCGAAACCGGCGCGGGAAACCGGAAACGCCGCGCTACCGCCCGCCGGCCGCCACCGGGTGGGGATAGTCCGGCAGCCGGTGCTGGAACGCCAGGACATCGGGATTAAGCACCACACCGTCACGGATCTCGATGGCGCGGCGGATGGTCTCGTTGCCGTCCCAGGCCGCGGGTCCCGCGAGCACTGTCTCCAGGAACGGAAGCAGCGCCTCGCTGATTTCCCAAGTGGCAGAGTCCCAGAGGTAGGACGGACTGTGGTCCACGGCGTAGTAGTTGATGTTGTCGCCGACCGTGAACATCGGCTCGGCGAAGGTGGTCGTCTTCGCCCAGCTGAAGCCCATGCCCTCATCGCAGGATACGTCTACGATCAGGCTGCCCGGCCGGAACGCAGCCAGGTCCTCGGTGCGCAAATACGTCAACGGGGCGTTCGGGTCCTGCAGGGTGCAGTTGACCACGATGTCGCTCTCCGCAAGGAAGGGCGCCAGCGGTACCCGGCCGCGTTCGGTGATGACCTCGCTGAGGAACGGGGCCTCGTTGTCGTGGTCGAACTGGGCGATCCGCACCGAATGGATAGGTGAACCCACCGCCGCGACGCCACGGTTGGTCAGCACCTGCACGTCGTGGACGCCGTGGGCATTCAGTGCGGTCACGGCGCCGCGCGCGGTGGCCCCGAAGCCGATGACGACGGCGCTCAGCCGGCGGCCGTAGTCTCCGGTGGCACCCGTCAGTGCCAGGGCGTGGAGCACCGAGCAGTAGCCCGCCAGCTCATTGTTCTTATGGAAGACGTGCAGGCCGAAGCCGCCGTCGCTCGCCCAATGGTTCATCGCCTCGAAGGCGATCAGGGTGAGCTTCTTGTCGATCGCAAGCTGGGTGATCGCCGGGTCCTGAACGCAGTGCGGCCAGCCCCAGAGGACCTGCCCATCGCGAAGCTCGGCCAGGTCCTCGGGCTGCGGCTTGGGCAGCAGGACGACGTCGGCCTCGGCGAGTACCTCTGCGCGTGGGGCTACCCGGCCCACAAGCCCGGCCAACCGGGCATCCGTCATGCCGAAACGGCTGCCGTAGCCCGTTTCCACGACCATCTTCTGCCGAAGTTCCGGAGCGATGCGTTCAAAGTGGCGGGGATGGATGGGGAGCCGGCGTTCCTCGGGTTTGCGCGTGGTGGCCAGGACTCCCAGGGTGAGGTGGTTCGGTGAACCGGTCACTTCTTCTTCGGGCTCGCCGCCTTGGTGGCAGTTGCCTTGTCCAGGGAGCTGGGCGGTGCCGAAGCCGCCCTCTTGTCGGCGCGCTTTTCCTTGATGGACTTGCCGGACTTCTTGGATGCTGCTTGACGGGGGGACTTGTCAGCCATGATCGCTCCTGTAGCGGAACCGAAGAGGTTCCAGACTTCGAACGATACAGGTAGCTACCTAACCGGCTCCGGCGCAGGGGGCGGGCGGGGAAGGGATGAAGGAAGAACTGGAGCGGCTGACGGGAATCGAACCCGCGTATCAAGCTTGGGAAGCTAGCGCTCTACCATTGAGCTACAGCCGCGCGGGACCAGCCAGAGACCTGGGCCATATCCTGCGGAACAACGAGATTTACCTTACCCCAGGC
>DASSXE010000237.1:0-2274 GCA_035704125.1 Arthrobacter sp. | reverse complement strand
GGGGCTGGCCGCCCTGCAGCACGTCTGGCAACTCGACGGCGACGGCCTCGACGAGGTGCGGGCGGCGGGCGCCGCAATCAGCGACGAGGACCTTGAAGCGCGGCGCAGCCGGGCCGGCCTCAGCGACCTGGCCACGATCATCTACACTTCCGGCACCACCGGCCGGCCCAAGGGCTGCGAACTGACCCACGGCAACTTCGTGGAGCTCTCCGACAACGTACTGGCCACCTCGCTGGGCCTGACCGTCCACGAGCAGGCCCGGACCATCATGTTCCTGCCGCTGGCCCACGTCTTTGCCCGTTTCATCTCTGTGCTGGCGGTGGCCGCCGGCGTGACGGTGGCGCACACCCCGGACATCAAGAACCTGCTGCCGGACCTGCAGAGCTACCAGCCGACCTTCATCCTCGCCGTGCCGCGGGTCTTCGAAAAGGTCTACAACTCGGCCCTGACCAAGGCGGAGGACGGTGGCAAGGGCGCCATCTTCCACCGCGCTGCGGAGACGGCGATCGCCTATTCGCGGGCCCGGCAGGAGGGCAAGGTGGGCCTGGTCCTGCGGCTCAAGCACTCCCTGTTCGACAAGCTGGTCTACGGCAAGCTGCGTGACGCGATGGGCGGCCAGGTGTCGCACGCGGTGTCCGGCGGCGGTCCGCTGGGCGCCCGGCTGGGCCACTTCTTCCAGGGCATCGGGATGCAGATCCTTGAGGGGTACGGGCTGACCGAAACCACCGCCCCGGTGACGGTGAATACGCCGTCGCTGATCAAGATCGGCACCGTCGGCGCCCCGATTCCGGGCAACGCCGTCAAGATCGCCGACGACGGCGAGATCCTCGCCAAGGGCGTCTGCGTGATGCGCGGCTACTTCAACCGCCCCGACCTGACCGACGAGGCCTTCGTGGACGGCTGGTTCCGCACCGGCGACATCGGGCAGCTCGATGAGCAGGGATTCCTGACCATCACCGGCCGGAAGAAGGAAATCATCGTCACCGCCGGCGGCAAGAACGTGGTCCCGGCCCTGCTCGAGGATCAGATCCGGGCCGATGCCCTGGTCTCCCAGGTCCTGGTGGTGGGTGACAACCGCCCGTTCATCGGCGCCCTGGTCACCCTCGATGAGGAAGCGCTGCCCGGCTGGCTGCAGCGCCACGGCCTGCCCGCCTCCACCGTGGCGGAGGCAACGGACAACACCGCGGTCAAGGCGGCGGTCCAGGAGCTCATCAACCGGGCCAACCAGTCGGTCTCCCAGGCCGAGGCGATCAAGTCCTTCCGGATCGTCCCGTCGGACTTCACCGAGGCCTCGGGCCACCTGACCCCGTCGATGAAGGTCAAGCGCGCGCAGGTCCTCAAGGACTTCGACGACGTCATCGAGGAAATGTACGCCGCCAAGCGTCCCACGCACGCCTGACGCACCCGCGCCACACTTCAAGACCCCGCACCGCTCAACGGAAAAGGGCTCCCCCGGCCGTAGCCGGAGGAGCCCTTTCTGCGTGTGTCGCCGGGGCGCCGCTACTCGACGACCAGCAGCAGGTCCCCGCCCTGGACCTGTTCCACGGCGCCGACGGCGAGCCGGGCCACGGTGCCGGCCACCGGCGTCGTGATCGAGGCTTCCATCTTCATCGCCTCGATGGTCGCCACCGTGTCGCCGGCGTTGACCTTGTCGCCGGCCTTCACGGTCAGCGTCACGGCGCCGGCGAACGGCGCGGCCACCTGGCCCGGCTGGGAGGAGTCGGCCCGTTCGGCGGCCTTGACGTTGCTGACCACGGAACGGTCGCGGACCACGACGGGCCGGGACTGGCCGTTGAGCGTGCACATGACCGTGCGCATGCCCTTTTCATCGGGCTCGGAGACGGCCTCGAGCGAGGCGATCAGCCGCACGCCCTTCTCGAGTTCGATCTCGTGCTCGGCGCCGCGCTGCAGCCCGAAGAGGTAGTCGCGGGTGTCCAGGACGGAGAGGTTGCCGTAGGTGTCGACGCTCTTAAGGTAGTCCTTGGTGGGACCGGCGAAGAGCAAACGGTTGAGCGTCTGCTGGACCGTTTTCGAGTCGCCCTTCAGCGCGGCGCTGTCCTCGGCGCTGAGCTCGACGTCGCGGACCTTGACGCTGCGGCCCTGGAGGGCCTTGGTCCGGAACGGCTCGGGCCAGCCGCCGGGCGGGTCGCCGAGTTCGCCGGAGAGGAAGCCGATCACCGAGTCCGGGATGTCGTACTTCTGCGGGTTCTCGTTGAAGTCGGCCGGGTCCGCGTTCAGGCCCACCAGGTGCAGGGCGAGATCGCCCACCACCTT
>DASSXE010000211.1:0-4531 GCA_035704125.1 Arthrobacter sp. | reverse complement strand
CGAGGACGCGTGGCAGTTCCTCTACCGCAGCGCCTACTGGCGGCGCGGCCCCATCACGATGGCCGCGATTGCCGCCGTCGACGTCGCACTCTGGGACATCAAGGCGAAAGTGGCCGGCCTGCCGCTGTACCAATTGCTGGGTGGCGCCTCACGCACCGGCTGCCTCGCCTACGGCCACGCGTCGGGCACCGACCTGGACGCCCTGTGCGTCTCGATCCAGAACCATCTCGACCAAGGCTTCAAAGCCATCCGCATCCAGACCGGCGTCCCCGGGCTGGGGCAGATCTACGGCGTCGCCGGGGACCAGCGCCCCGGACAGCGCTACGACTACGAACCCGCCAAACGCCTCCCGAAACCGGCGGAGGAACTTTGGGACACCCGCGCCTACCTCCGCCACGTTCCCGGCGTGTTCGCCGCCGTCCGGGAGAAGTTCGGGCCGGAGCTGGTCCTGCTGCATGACGGCCACCACCGGATGACGCCGAACCAGGCTGCCTCGCTGGGGAAGAGCCTCGAGCCGTACGACCTGTTCTGGCTGGAGGATTGCACCCCCGGGGAAAACCAGGAGGGCATGCGCCGGGTCCGGTCCCAGACCACCACCCCGCTGGCAATCGGCGAGGTCTTCAACACCGTCTACGACTACCAGACGCTGATAACCGAGCAGCTGATCGATTACGTCCGCTCCGCCGTGACCCACACGGGCGGCATCACGGCGTTGCGCAAACTCATGGACTTCGCCGCGATCTACCAGATCAAGTCGGGCTTCCACGGCCCGACGGACATCTCCCCGGTGGGCCAGGCGGCCCAGCTGCACCTGGGGCTGGCGATCCACAACTTCGGCATCCAGGAGTACATGAAGCACTCCGAGGAGACCCTGCAGGTGTTCCGTACCAGCTACACCTTCGAGGACGGGTTGCTGCACCCGGGGAACAACCCCGGCCTGGGCGTGGACTACGACGACGACTTGGCCGACGGTTATGAGTACACCCCGGCGTACCTGCCCGCCGCCCGGCTGCTGGATGGGACGGTGCACGACTGGTGAACGCCGTAGACACCGCAGCGGCCCTGCCCTTGGAATCCTGCGTGCTTCAGCTGGCGGCCGGAGACGAGGTTGGCGTCGCCACCCGTGACTTGCCCGCCGGGACAATTCTTCTGGGCAGTGCCAGCACGGAGTTGGCGGTTAGCGCCAATATCCCGCGCGGCCACAAGATTGCACTGGTCCCCGTGGCCGCGGGTACCCCGGTGCACAAGTACGGCCAATCCATCGGGCGGGCCCTGACAGAGATCCGCCCAGGGAGTCACGTGCACACGCACAACCTCGGCATGGACGAGGTGAAGCAGGACTACGAGTTCGGCACGGCCCGGGTCACGCCGCAAGTGCCGGCCGGCCAACGGCCCACGTTCCAGGGATACCGGCGTCCCAGCGGCAAGGCTGGGACCCGGAACTACGTCGGCATCCTGACCTCGGTCAACTGCTCGGCGAGCACGGCCCGGATGATTGCCGACCAGTTCCGCGGCAGCGCCCTCGATGACTTTCCCAACGTGGACGGCGTCTTCGCACTGACTCATGGCAGCGGCTGCGGCATGGTGCTGGGCAGCGCCGGCGCGGAAGTCCTGGTCCGCACACTGCGGGGCTACGCGGCGCATCCTAACTTCGCCGGACTGCTGGTGCTCGGTCTGGGCTGCGAGATGCTGCAAACCGACCGCTTCCTCGACCCGGAGACCGAGCCCGCACTGATCGAACGGCTCATCATCCAGGAATCGGGGGGAATCCGGGCCACGGTCAAAGCCGGGGTCGCCCTGATCCAGAAGATGCTTCCGGCCATCAACGCCCTGCAACGCGAGCCGGTCGACGTCTCCGAACTGGTGCTGGGACTCAATTGCGGCGGCTCGGACGGATACTCCGGCGTCACGGCCAACCCCGCGCTTGGCGTCGCCTCGGACATGCTGGTTGCTTACGGCGGAACATCGGCGCTCGCGGAAACGCCGGAAGTCTTCGGTGCTGAGCACCTGTTGACACGCAGGGCCGTCGCGCCCGAGATCGGGCAGCGGCTGCTTGGACAGCTGGAGTGGTGGCAGGACTATGCCAGCTCCGGCGGCGGAAGCCTGGACAACAATCCGTCGCCAGGCAACAAGGCCGGCGGCCTGACCACCATCCTGGAAAAGTCCCTGGGCGCGGTGGCCAAGGCCGGCCAGGCGGAGCTGTCCGCCGTCTATGCCTACGCAGAACCGATGACCAGCCCCGGACTCGTGTTCATGGACACTCCCGGGTACGACCCGGTGTCCGTCACCGGGCTCGTCGCCGGCGGCGCCAACGTCGTCTGCTTCACCACCGGCCGCGGATCCGTATTCGGCTGCAAGCCCGTGCCCAGCATCAAGCTGGGCACCAACACCGAGCTGTACAACAGGATGCCCGAGGATCTCGACCTGAATTGCGGCGTCATCGTCGACGGCGAGGCGACGGTCCAGGAAGTGGGGGAGCAGATCTTCGCCCTCATCCTGGCCGTGGCGTCCGGCGCTCAAACCGTCAGTGAAGAACTCGATCTTGGACAGGAAGAATTTGTGCCATGGCAACTAGGGACAGTGACATGAGCGGAGGAACGGGTGCCCTCCAGCGGCCGGCCCCGAGCCGGATCCTGCAGGCGAACCCGGTGGTGGCCGTCCTCCGCGCCGGCCACGCCCGCGAATACGCCCCCGTCATCGAGGCGCTTGCCGAGGGCGGCGTCCGGTCGATCGAACTAACGCTCAGCACGGCCGGGGTCTTTGAACTCCTGCCCGGGCTCGTCAGCGCCTTCGGGAATCAGATCGAGATTGGCGTCGGCACGATCACCACGGAGGAAGAGGCGCGGCTGGCCCTTGAGGCCGGCGCAGCCTTCATCGTCACGCCGATGACCGACGGCGGTATCGTTCGTACCGCCGTCGAGCACGGCACGCCGGTCTTCCCGGGGGGGCTTACGCCCACCGAACTGCTGGCAGGCTGGCGGGCCGGGGCCACGGCCGTCAAAGTCTTCCCCGCCTCCACCGTCGGCCCCGGCTACATCTCCCAGCTGCGGGGACCGTTCCCGGAGCTCGAGGTGGTTCCGTCCGGCGGAGTGGCCATCGAGGACGCGCCGGCCTGGATCCGCGCCGGAGCGATGGCCGTCAGCCTGGGCGGTCCGCTGATTGGGGACGCTTTCAAGGCCGGCGACCTCGGCGGGCTGACCAGGCGGGCCGAGCGGGTCAGCGGCCTGGTGGCCGAAGCCCTCAGTGCACGGAGGGACGCGTGAACGCCGGACCGGGTGCCGCCGCGGCCAGTGAGGTCGTCACGCTGGGGGAGACCATGGCCTTGATGAAGGCTTCTACCCCCGGGCCACTGGCTTTCACCGAGTCCCTCAGCCTGGGTATCGGCGGAGCCGAAAGCAACGTGGCGATCGCGCTCCGCCGGCTGGGCACCTCGGTCACCTGGGTGGGCCGGTTAGGGGCAGACAGCCTGGGCGACCTGGTCCTGCGCGAGTTGATGGCGGAAGGGCTCGACGTCGACTGCACCCGGGATTCCGGCGCTCCCACCGGGCTCATGATCAAGGAACGCCGCACCAACGAAACAGCCAAGGTCTGGTACTACCGTTCCGGAAGCGCCGGATCCCGTCTAGCGCCGGAGGATGTGCCGGTTCGGAAAATCGCCGCTGCACGCCTGCTCCACCTCACCGGAATCACCCCGGCACTCTCCGCTTCGGCCGCTGCGGCGGTCCAGGCGGCCCTCGATTGTGCCAAGGCATCCGACACCCTGGTCTCCCTCGATCTTAACTATCGGTCTGCGCTCTGGCCCAAGGATGCCGCGGCGAGAGCCTTCCAAACGTTGGTCCGGCAGGCGGATGTGGTGTTTGCCGGCGACGACGAAGCAGCCATCGTTGTCGGGGAAGCGGCCGATCCGCTGGAACTGGCCCGCCGGCTCGCGGACCTGGGGCCCAGGCAGGTGGTGATCAAGCTCGGTGCGCAAGGCTGCGCGGCCCTGGTGGATGGCCAGGAGTACCGCCAGGATGCCGTCCCGGTGCGGGCAGTAGACACAGTCGGGGCAGGGGATGCGTTTGTCGGCGGGTACCTTGCTGAGCTGCTCGAAGGCCGGCCGGTGCAGGAACGGCTGCTTACCGCCGTGCGAACCGGAGCCTACGCCTGCCTGGTCTCCGGCGACTGGGAGGGCATGCCCCGGCGTCCGGAACTGGAACTGTTGGAAGTTGCCGAGCCTGTAAGCCGCTGAGCCGGCCGCAGGCGGGGAGCGTGACGCGACTCTATTGCAGGAGCGCGTCCAGCAAACGTCCCCCGTTGGCCTCGAGCCAGTCGCGGCGGCGCAGGATCAGCCCGCCGACGCCCTCGTCCCACATCCGCGCCCAGCCGCCGCCGAGGGTCCGCGCCCGGTGCTGCATCCGGTCGTAACTCACCGCTGCCGCCTCGATGCCCAGGCCGGGGACCCGGCGTCGTTCCTGCCCGTCCCAGCCGTACGCATCCGCGAAGATCCGGAGCCGGCGGAAGGGATCCACGTCCGCCCAGCCCGGCCACG
>DASSXE010000178.1:0-9874 GCA_035704125.1 Arthrobacter sp. | reverse complement strand
CTTCCGGCCCACCATGACGTGCTGCCAGAGCGGCACCGGCCGGTGCTCGGAAACGATGACGTCGGTCTGGCCCCGGACGGTGTCCAGCCAGGCGCCGAATTCCTCGGCGTTGGACACGGTGGCGCTGAGGGACGCCACCTGGACCTCGCTCGGCAAGTGGATGATGACTTCCTCCCACACCGCCCCCCGGAACCGGTCGGCAAGGTAGTGCACCTCATCCATGACCACGAAACCCAGATCGTCGAGGGTTTCCGAGCCCGCGTAGAGCATGTTGCGGAGCACCTCGGTGGTCATCACCACCACGGGAGCCTCGCCGTTGATGCTGGTGTCCCCGGTGAGCAGGCCGACCTGCGCGGCGCCGTACTTCTCCGCCAGTTCGGTGTATTTCTGGTTGCTCAGGGCCTTGATCGGCGTGGTGTAGAACGCCTTGAGTCCGCGCTGCAGGGCCAGGTAAATGGCGAATTCGCCGACGATGGTCTTCCCGGCCCCGGTCGGGGCCGCCACAAGCACGCCGCGGCCGGCCTGCAGGGACAGGCACGCTTCGCGCTGGAAGGGGTCTAGGTCGAAGGCGAGCGAACGGGTGAAGCCGCCCAGGTAGGTCTTGGCTTCGGCGGCCCGCTCGGCGCTGGCTCGGTAGCGCTCGGACGGCGATTCCGGCCCGGGGTGTGAGGACATGCTTCCAGCCTAATGGGCGCAGGCCTAGAGATTCTCCAGCTCGGAACTGGGTGTGGCCAGGTCGGCGGTGGCTTCGGTCTCGGCGTCGACCTTGGCGGCGCGCTTCTCGCGGCGCCGGTCGTTCAGCACGCACAGCCCGATCGCGGTGAAGAACAAAACGAGCATCGGGACGGCCAGGTAGAACATGCTGGTGGCGTCGGCGCCGGGGGCGGCCATGGCGGCGAACAGGCAGACCAGGAACACCGTGATCCGCCAGCTTTTGAACAGCTGCTTGCCCTTGACCAGCCCGGCGAGGTTCAAGCCGAAGAGCACGACGGGGAGCAGGAAAGCGACGCCGAACGCCAGCAGCAGCCGCAGCACAAAGGTCAGGTAGACCTGGGCGCTGATGAAGTTGGAGCCGCCGGAGGGGGTGAACTCGGTGAGGACGCGGACCGCGTTGGGCAGAACCAGCCAGGCGAGCAGGACACCGCCGACGAAGAGCGGCACGGCGGCCGCCACGAAGGACAACGCCATGCGCCGTTCCTTCTTGTGCAGCCCGGGGACGATGAACGCCCACAGCTGGTAGATCCAGACCGGGCTGGCGACCAGCAGGCCCAGGAAGACGGAGACCTGGATCATCAGGTCGAAGGAGCTGGCCACGCCGTCGAAGTTCAGTGACGCCTGCCGGCCCTCGTGTTCGTTGAGGTCCCGGATCGGTTTGATCAGGGCGGCGAGGATGGGCTGGTAGACCAGGAACCCGACGACCGTACCCAGCACGACGGCGATCGCCGACTTAAAGAGCCGGTTGCGCAGCTCTTTAAAGTGATCGATAAGGGCCATCCGGCCCTCGGGGTTCGAGCGGCGGTTCATGGTTACTGCCATGTGGATCTAGGCGCGGGTCGACGGCGGAGCGTCGGTTCCCTCGCCCGGGCGGCTCTCGCTGCCGGTGGTGCGCGGGTGGTTCACGACCCGGCCCTCGACGGCGTCGGGATCAACCTCGGCCTCGGGCTTGCCGTCCTTTTTCATTTCGCGGACCTCGGACTTGAAAATCCGCATCGACTGGCCCAGGCTACGGGCCATGCCCGGCAGCTTCGGCGCGGCAAAGAGCACCAATGCCAGGACGATGATGATGATGAGATGCCAGCCTTCAAGCCTCATGCTGGGGGGTCCTTTCGTTTGAGTACATCCTATGTCTAACGGAGATCCATGTCGCGCAGTGACTGCGGCTGACCACGGTCCGTCTTGCGCCGGATCCGGCGGATTCGCCGGGCTTCCTGACGCGCGGTCTTGGATGCATGGTAATTCTGACGCATCGACTCCGGCGCGGCAAAAACGGCCGACCCCGGAGCGTCATGCGTCTGCGCAGCCCCGTCCGGTGCCGCGTCGCCGTCCAAGCCTAGGCCGCCGATATGAACAACAGCTGAACCGGAGGTAAGCGGGACGGACCCGAAGGTGGAGAACCGGTCCCCCGCTTCGCCGAGCTCCTTGACCGTGGCCATGAACTGACGGAACAGCCGGACGCCGAGCACGCCGATGAAGAGCAGTGACAGCGCGACGAGCGCCGTCCAAATGAGGATCCAGGACCACCAAGGCATGCTGATCAGTCTAGCCGGGATGCCGGCAGCGCCTCGTACCGGTCCAGCGCGGCGCGGAGCCACCCCGCGGTCGCGGACGCCAGCCCGGAGGGCTGCAGGACGCGCACGTCCCCGCCGTGCCGGGCGACGAGCATCGGCAGCCATTCAGGACTGCCGAACCGGATCTCTGCCAGCAGGTTTCCGTTGGCGAGCGGCGCAGTCCGCTCGGCGTAGTACTCGTCGGCCAGGCCCGCGCCCCGCGGGGTCAGCTCCAGCACCACGACGGCGTCGTCGTCGTTGGGGGTGAAGAGCTTGACCGGGAAACCGTCGGCCGGAGGGCCGGAGGCCGACGCCGTCTTGCCGTTGGGCGCCAGGCTTTGGATCCGGTCCAGCCGGAAGTTCCGCATGCCCCGGGCCGAGTGGCAGTACGCCTCGAGGTACCAGGTGCTGTCCAGGGAGTAGAGCCGGAGCGGGTCGATGTCGCGTTCGGAGACCGCGTCGCGCTGCGGCGCTAGGTAGCTCAGCCGCAGCTGGTTGCCGGCGCTGATCGCCTCGCGGGCGGTGGCCAGGACGGCGGAGTCCGCGGGAGTGACCTCCGGTCCGGACAGGGCCGCGGCCTTGAGGCCCTCCTCGCCGGCCGCCGCCATCAGCTTGATGGTCACGGATTCCAGGGCGCCGCCCTCGGCGATCCCGGGCAGCCCGTTGAGGGCCTCGAGCCCGGTGAGCAGGGCGCAGGCTTCGTCCACGCTGAACCGGACGGGCCGGTTGATGTCGAGGTCCTGGATGATGTAGACGTGGTCATCGTCCCAGCGGATGTCCAGCAGGTCGTCCGGGTAGCCCTCGGGCAGGCCGGAGCAGATCAGGATCTGCAGGTCCTCCTCGAGTTCCTTGCGGGTGATCCCGAACCGGTCGGCAACCTCGCTGATGTGAAGTCCTTGATGGTGCACCAGGAACGGAATCAGCTGCAGCATCCGTTTGAGCTGGTCTTCGGACGTGCGCTTGCGGCCGCCTCTGGCCGGCTGACGGTGCCGGCCCTCCCCCGGCGCAAAGTCGATGGGCGGCACCGGGCCGGCAGCGAAGCCGGCCGCCGCCTCGAGCCGCCGCCGGACCGCTTCCTGCAGTGCGGCGGGCGCCACCACTATCGCCTTCGGGCCGTAGGAGGCGAGTTCCGCGGCGAACGTCTCTGCGTCCCGGTAGCCCAGCACCAGCCGGTCGAAACCGTCGCGGGATGCTGCGCCGGCAGCCACACCGCTGTCAGCAATTTCACTGTCAGCAATCCCACCGTCAGGCTGTTCCGCCGCGTGCTTTCGCAGGCCCGGCAGCGAGCCGGCGGCGACGTCAACGACGGCGTGCCGCACGGGCAGTTCGGGCAGCGCCGCGAGCTGCTCGCGGACATTGAACGACGGCGGCGGGGTGAAGGATTCCTGGTCCAGGACCGTGACCGCGGAGGTGAGCCGGGAGAGCCGGAAGAAACGCTTGTCGCGGCGGGCCCGGTCGTAGCCCACCAGGTACCACTGGCCGAAGCGGCTGCCCAGGCCCCACGGCTCGACGGTGCGGTGCTCCTCGAGGCCGGTGGAGCCGGCCCGGTAGCTGAAGTTCACGGGGTGCTGGGCGTGGACGGCGGTGACCAGATCCTCGAAGGCCTGCCCGGCCGGCCGGATCCGGGGCTGGACGCCCTGCGGAAGTTCGGCTTCCGCAAGCCCGCCGGATGCCTGAAGTTTCCGGACGGCGTTACGGGCGGCGGAGCCGAGGGCGGCCTGTTCCCAGAGCTGGGCTGCCAGGAACAGGACGGTGGACTCCTCCGGCGACAGCTTGACGTCCGGCAACCGGTTGGACTCCTTGCCGATGCGGTACCGGGTGGTGGCCGGGTCATCGGAGCCCCAGCCCTTGTCGGTGACGGTCTCGACGTCGAAGCCGAACTGCCGGAGCTCGCCCTTGTCCCGTTCGAACATCCGGCCGAAGGCGGCCTCGGAACTGGTGGTGTCGTGGTAGACCTTGCGGCGCAGTTCGCTGCGGCGCAGACCGTACTTGGTGTTGAGCAGCGCGATCAGCAGATTCAGGAGACGTTCGGTACGTGAGGCGGACACCCCGCAAGGCTACTAAAGTTCCCGGGCTTAACCGGCGGAAGCGCGGCAACCACCAGAAGTTGTTCCCGGAGGTTGCCGCGCTGTCCGCGGAGATCAGCGGACGAAACGCCCGCTGCGGATGGGTACGCCCTTAGCGGACGGCCACGAGATCGACGACGAAGATCAGGGCCTCGTTGGGCCCGATCGCTCCGCCGGCGCCCCGCGAGCCGTACGCCAGCTCGGAGGGGATTTCCAGCCGGCGGCGGCCGCCGACCTTCATGCCCAGCAGGCCCTGGTCCCAGCCCTGGATGACCTGGCCGACGCCGACCCGGAAGTCCAGCGGCGCGCCGCGGCCCCAGGAGGCGTCGAACTCTTCGCCGGTGGACCAGGCCACGCCGACGTAGTGGGTGGAGACGGTGTCGCCGGCCTTGGCCTCGGCGCCGTCGCCCTCGATCAGGTCGGTGATGACCAGCTCGTTGGGTACGGCGCCCTCGGGGAAGTCAATCTCCGGCTTCTGGCGGTCGATGTTGCGCTGTCCAAATGACATGGGTTGCTCCTTCGTGGTGTGGCTTGGAGGTGGTGCGGGATGTTGGACGCGGGCTACTTGACGCCCAGGATGTCGACGACGAACACCAGGTCCCCGACCGGCTGGCCACTGCCGGCAGCGGCGTCCGGGTAGGCAAGGGCCTTGGGAACGACCAGGAGGACGCGGGAGCCGACGGTCTTGCCCGCAAGGCCCTGGGTCCAGCCCTTGATCACGCCGTTGAGCGGGAAGCTGGCCTTCTTGCCGCTGTCGAAACTGGAATCGAAGACCTTGCCGTCGGCGAGGGTCGCGCCAACGTAGTTCACCGTTATGGTGTCGGTGTCCTTGATGGCCTGTCCCTTGCCCTTGATCAGGTCCTGGGAGATGAGCGCGGTCGGTGCGGCTACGCCGGTAACCGAGATCACGGGGACGCCCTTGTCGTTATCCTTCACGGTCGGCAGGCCGGCCGGCGGGGTGACAGCGTCGCCCTCGGGCTTGTCGAGGACCTTGGGAGCGTCCTTGGCGGCCAGGATCTTGATGACGATCAGCTGCGACGGCTGGGCGGGGGCACCCTCGGCGCCGGCCTGGCCGGGAACGGCGAGGGCAAGCTGGGAGCCGACCTTGGCGCCGACGAAGGCGTTGTAGATGACCGCGCTGCCGGACTTCAGGTCGTCGTTGAGCTCGAGCTTCTCGGGATCCTTCGGGAAGGTGTCCTCGACGGTGGAGCCGTCCTTGCCGTTGAAC
Source organism: Arthrobacter sp. (assembly GCA_035704125.1). Classification (GTDB taxonomy): domain Bacteria; phylum Actinomycetota; class Actinomycetes; order Actinomycetales; family Micrococcaceae; genus Arthrobacter. The sequence goes on along the minus strand of DASSXE010000178.1, from coordinate 4,313 downwards.
GCGACAATCGAGATGTCGGCGACCTGGTTGGCCTTGACCTTGTCGCCGTTGCCTTCGGTGACGACCTTGATCGTCGGGTCCTTGACGTCCAGCGGCTTGGCGAAGTCGACGCCGGGGGCCTTCTTGTCGCCGTTATCGGTCAGTTTCAGGGAGTCCAGCTTCGCGGTTTCTCCAGCGGACTGGCTGGTGGGCTCCGGTGCCGCTTGCTCGCCGCCACCACAGGCGGTGAGCAGCAGCAGTCCGGGAAGAAGAATTGCTAATAGTCGGCGCACGTAAGAACTTTCGTCGGGGCAGGGTGGACGCCTTACCGGGCTCATGCCGGCGGCAAGGCAGGCGGTGACCGTGAAACGGCACCTTCTCCAGACTAACGCGGAAAGCTGGGTATCAGCCCATAGAGTCCAGCAGCGCGTCCACGCGCTCGTCCACGCTGCGGAACGGATCCTTGCACAGGATGGTCTGGTGCGCCCGGTCGTTCAGCTTCAGATGCACCCAGTCGACGGTGTAGTCGCGGCCCAGCTCCTGGGCCCGGCGGACGAAGTCGCCGCGCAGCTTGGCGCGGGTGGTCTGCGGCGGCGCGTCGACGGCGTCCTTGACCGCCGTGTCGTCGACCAGGCGCCGGGCGGCGCCCCGGGACTGCAACAGGTAGAACAGCCCGCGGCTGCGGGAAATATCGTGGTAGGTGAGGTCCAGCTGGGCTATCCGCGGGGCGTCGAGCTCCAGGCCATGGCGCAGCCGGTAGCTGTCCATCAGTTTCTTCTTGATCGCCCAGTCCACCTCGGTGTCGATGGTGCTGGTGTCGCCGCTTTCAATCGCGTCCAGGGTACGTTCCCACAGGTCCAGGATGAGCGGGACGTGGGCGTTGTGGGCGCCGCGGTCGGCGACGAACGCGGTCACCTTGGTCAGGTACTCGCGCTGGATCTCCAGCGCGGTGAGCTGGCGGCCGTTGGCCAGGCGCACCACGGCCCGCCCGGTCAGGTCGTGGGAGATTTCCCGGATGCTGCGGATGGGGTTTTCCATCCGCATGTCACGCATGATGACCCCTGCCTCGATCATCCGCAGGATCAGGTCCACGGTGCCGACCTTGAGCAGGGACGTGGTCTCGGACATGTTCGAGTCCCCCACGATGACGTGCAGCCGACGGTAGAACTCGGCATCCGCGTGCGGTTCGTCGCGGGTGTTGATGATGGGCCGGGAGCGGGTGGTGGCGGAGGAGACGCCCTCCCAGATGTGGTCGGCGCGCTGGGAGAACGCGAACGTGGCGCCGTGCGGGGTCTTCAGGATCTTGCCCGCCCCGGCGATCAGCTGCCGGGTGACCAGGAAGGGGATCAGGATCTCCGCGAGCCGGGAGAACTCGCCGCGGCGCGGGATCAGGTAGTTCTCATGGCTGCCGTAGGAGTTTCCGGCCGAGTCCGTGTTGTTCTTGAACAGGTATACGGTGCCGTTGAATCCCTCGGCCGCCAGCCGCTCCTGCGCTTCGTCCACCAGGTCGTCCAGGATCAGTTCGCCGGCCCGGTCGTGGGCGATCAGCTGGATCAGGTCGTCGCACTCGGCGGTGGCGTATTCGGGATGCGATCCGACGTCGAGGTAGAGCCGTGAGCCGTTGGTCAGGAAGACGTTGGAGGACCGCCCCCAGCTGACCACCTTGCGGAACAGGTATCGGGCCACTTCCTCCGGGGCGAGCGGCCGGGATTCCGGGCTCGAATAAGAGATACCGAACTCGGTCTCAATGCCAAAAATACGTTTGTCCATCTCAGTTCTCCTCCGCCAGCAGTGCGGCTACATCGGCATCATCGAGGCGGCGGAAGGCCCGCCTGGTGCCCCGGCTACTCTCCGAGCCGCGGTCCAGCACCGCCACCTCGACGGCGGAGACCGGCAGCGCGTCGGTCTCCTTGTCCGCCACCAGGCCGGCAAGCGCCAGCCGGACGGCGCCGCCAAAATCGAGTTCCCCGCGCCAGCCGGCGGCGACGGCCTCGGAGACCTTGTCAGCCTGGCCGCCCATCACGATGAAGCCCTGCTCGTCCGCGATGGAACCGTCAAAGGTGAGCCGGTAGAGGTGGTCCGCCTCCGGGGCGGCTCCCACCTCGGCGACCGCCAGTTCCACCTCGAACGGCTTCTGCTCGGCCGTGAAGACGGCGCCGAGGCTTTGGGCGTAGACGCTGGCGAGCCCGCGGGCCGTGACGTCCTCGCGGTCATACGAATAGCCGCGGACGTCGGCGTAGCGGACCCCGGCCTGCCGCAGGCTCTCGAACTCGTTGTACTTGCCGACGGCGGCGAAGGCGATCTTGTCGTAGATCTCGCCGATCTTGTGCAGCGAAGGCGACGGGTTCTCCGCAACCAGGGCAATCCCGTCGCGGCAGCTGATCACCACCACGGACCGGCCGCGGGCGATGCCCTTCCGGGCGAAGTCGGCCCGGTCCTTCATCAGCTGTTCGGGGGAAACATAGAACTGCTGGGTCATCTCAGGCCTCCCGCTGCGCCGCGGCGCGGGATTCGATGATGGCCCCGGCAACGCCGGCCAGCTGCGGCTCGGGCACCCGGGCGGCGCCGGCACGGCTGACCGTGTAAACCACCGGCCAGAGCTGCCTGACCGGGTCCGGACCGCCGGTGGCGGAATCGTCGTCGGCCGCGTCGTAGAGCGCTTCGACGGCCACCTGGACCGCCTCCGCTTCGGCCAGGTTGGGCCGCCACAGCTTCTTCAGGGCGCCGCGGGCGAACATGGAGCCGGAGCCGACGGCGTGGTGTTCCTGTTCCTCATAGCGGCCACCGGTGATGTCGTAGGAGAAAAGGCGGCCTCCCCCGGCGGTCCGGTCGAAGCCGGCGAAGAGCGGAATCACGGCGAGCCCCTGCATGGCCATGGCCAGGTTGCCCCTGATCATCGCGCCGAGCCGGTTGGCTTTGCCGTCCAGGCTCAACTGGGTGCCTTCGATTTTTTCGTAGTGCTCCAGCTCGACCTGGAAGAGCCGGGTAATGTCCAGCGCGATGCCGGCGGTGCCGGCGATGCCAAGCACCGAATAGCGGTCGGCGGGAAACACCTTTTCAATGTGCCGGCTGGCGATCACGTTGCCCATGGTGGCGCGCCGGTCCCCGGCCATCAGGACTCCCCCGGCGTAGGTCATGGCGACGATCGTCGTCGCATGCGGCACCGCGGACAGCACCCCGGCCTGGGCTGCGCCGCTGCCAGGAACCGCCGCCGGGAGTGCGTTGTACGGCAGCAGTTCGGGCCGCGAGCGTTGCAGATAGTCGGCGAAGGAGGACGACGCGTTCGCCACTACCTGGTTGGCTGATTTTTCCTGCATTGGTGCACTCCCTCAACGTAGTGAATCAATGACTTGCGGCTGCGGCTGCGGCTGCGGTTCCGGCGCTGGCGGATAGCCCGGCCGTGGCGGCCTACTGGCCGCCTTTTTGCACGAAGGCCCGGACGAACTCCTCGGCGTTGGACTCCAGGACGCCGTCGATCTCGTCGAGCAGGTCGTCCACGCCCTGGGTCGCCGCGGAGGCCTGGGCCTCCGGCGCAGCCGGCGGCGCGGCGACGTCCTCGTCCACCTCGGAATCGCGGGACTGCGGCTGCTTCTGCTCCTGGCCTGCCATCATCTTCTCCTTCGTTGTCTGCCCCTTGTGCGCGGGACATCCTGTAAGCCATATTGCCACGCCGGGGCACCCTGCGGGGGCCTTTGCGGCTATGAACCAGGACCCGGCCCGAGCAGCTCCGCGAGGAACGGCCCGGCCTCGCGGTGCCGGTCGAAAAGTGCCCCGGTGAGGGCCTCCGTGCCGCGCAGCGGTTCACGGGTCGGTACCCGCTGGAGCTTGCCCCGGCCGGGCACGTCGAAGATCACCGAGTCCCAGCTTGCCCCCACCAGGTCGTGGCCGAACCGGCTCACGCAGCGGCCGCGGAAGAACGCCCGCGTGTCCGACGGCGGCTCGGTCACCGCGCGCTGAATCTGGTCGTCGCCGGCCACCCGCTGCATCCGGCCGCGCGCCAAGAGCCGGTGATAGAGGCCCTTTTCCGGCCGGATGTCAGCCCATTGCAGGTCGACGAGACCCAGCCGTGCGTCAGACCATTCCAGCCCGTCGCGCTGCCGGTAGCCCTCCAGCAGCGACAGCTTCGCCAGCCACTCCACGGAGGAGGCCGCCGCTGCCCGGTCGCCGTCCAGCGCGGTCAGGGTCGCCGCCCAGCGGTCGAGCACCTCGTGGGTGTGGCCGTCGCCGTCGACCGCGTCACCCACGCCGGTGTCCTGGGCCAGCTTCGCCGCCGCCTCGAGGTACATCCACTGCAGGTCCAGTGCCCTGACCCGGCGCCCGTCCTGCAGGCGCAG
>DASSXE010000011.1:0-2170 GCA_035704125.1 Arthrobacter sp. | reverse complement strand
ACTCCGGCCCGGACAAAGAACCGCAGAACCAGGACCGCCCGGGGAAAACCGAGGGACTGACGGCGGACCGTACCCCTGCCGGAGACCAGGGCGCGTCCGCCGGCGAACCTGCGGCCAAGGCCGAACCCCACTCCATCCCGGGGCCGGATGCCTTCACCCGGCGCCGCGATGCCCGGCCCTCGATGCTGTCGCGGCTGAGCCTGGCCCCGCGGCACGACTCCCACGACGCCGACGACGCACTGAAACTTCACGACGGGGTGAGCACGGAGACCCGGGAAATCACGATCGCCGCGTCGCAGTTGCGGCCGGTCCGCAGTGGTCCGGGTGCGGCTTCGAGCCCCGGCCTGGACGAACTCCTGGGCGGGGGTCCGTCACGGCGGGCCCGTGGCACCACCGGCGAGGACTCCCCGGATACGGATCCGCAGGGTTCCCGTGCCGACGGGTCCCGCCACGATTCCTCGCGGACGGACGCCCAGCGGGCCGAATCCCGCGCCGAACGGGACGCGGAAACACCGGAACGCCAGCCCGCCAAACCGAAGCGCTCCAGCGTACCCAGCTGGGACGATATCGTCTTCGGCACCCGCAGCGAGTAGGTAACTTCGGGCGCCCCCTGCCCATGGCAGGGACCCCGGTAACAGGCAGCCCGCTGGCTACCGCCGTCGGGCCTGCGCGCCCTTCCCGCCGCCGGACTTTCCCTCGGCCTGGAAGCACAACAGCGGCACCTCGCGCTCGGCCTTGGTCAGCGAGCCGTGCTGGCCCACCACTTCCAGCGCCCGGGCCGGCACCCGGCGCGTGTCGTAGAGCGCCAGCGGGTCCCGTGCCGCGATCATCACGTCCCCGATCCGCGGGCTGACGGCAGGGCGCACATCGCCGAAGAGCCCGGCTGCGACGGCTTCCCCGCGGCTGAAGGCCCAGATCCGGTCGCCGAACCGGGACCGCCAGGCCTGCAGCAACCGGCGGCGGCCGGCCTCCCCCAGGCCTTCTTCGAGGTACAGGTGGACCATCCTCGGCTCGCCCGCGGTGTGCCGCACGCCCTCGATCAACGCCGGATCGGCCGAGAAGTCAAGGCGCTGGGACTCCGGCACATCCACCATGCCGTGGTCGCCGGTGACCAGGACGGTGGTGCCCGCCGGAAGGGCCGCATTGAGCCGGCGCACGGTGGCGTCGAGCTCCTCGAGCTGGTGTTCCCACTGCGGCGACGCGGAGCCGTAGCGGTGGCCGGCCTTGTCCAGTTCATGCACGTAGAAATACATCAGTGCGCTGTCCGCGCCGGCCATCGCCTCCGCCGCGGCGGCCGTCCGGGCGTGCGCGGTGGTCCCGGCGATGAACCTGCCGCCCCGCAGGGCGGCCTGGGTCATCGCGGAGTCGCTGAACCGCGGCAGGGCCACGGTGCTGACGTCCACGTAGCCGGCGGCACGTTCGAACACCGTGGGCAGTGGTTGCCACTGCCGGGGGTCGACGCCGTCGTCCCAGTTGCTCAGCATGTTGACCACGCGGTCCTGGTCCGGGTCAACGACGTCGTAGCCCACCATGCCATGCTGGCCCGCGGGCTGGCCGGTGCCGAAGCTGGCCAGCGACGCCGCGGTGGTGGTCGGGAAGGCGGCATCCAGCCCGGACGGGACGGCACCCTGGCCGGCCTGCATCACCGAGCGCAGGAAGGGCGTGTGCGCGGATTTCTGCTTGAGCAGCTGCCGGCCCAGGCCGTCGGCCAGGACCACGCAGACGCGCCGGGCGTCCGGCAGCGTCAGCCGGTTATCGAAGCCCGGCACGCCGACGCTGGCCGCGGCGCTGCTGAACACTTCGGCGATGGAGCGATCACCGTAGGCCGGCGGCGCGGGCATCGCCGGCAGGACGGGATCGGAGGCCTGCACGGTGCTGGCGGACACCATCTCAGCGCTGATGGCCGCGGCTGAGCCGGTTGCCGAACACACCGGCGCGGGCCCGCGGCGGCAGCGTCGGGACGCCGTGCGCTGCCGGGGCGCTGGAGCCGGTGTTGACGGCCCGCAGGGCGCGGGCGAAGAGCTTGGCATCCTGGACCGCCTGCAGCCCGTCGGCTTCGGCGCTGATCCGCAGCACGATGTCCTCCTGGGCGATCGTGCCACTGTAGCCATGGTCGGCTTCGCACTGCGGGTCTCCGCAGCTCGCGGGCCCCATGTCCAGGCGTTGGCCG
>DASSXE010000460.1:0-9310 GCA_035704125.1 Arthrobacter sp. | reverse complement strand
CCGCCCCGGCCGAGCAGGGCAACAGCGCCTGGGCCCACGAGAACGCCGCGGCACACCGCGCCGCCGGCCAGGCCAACGCCGAACAGCACCGCGACGAGCACGCCGCAACCCCCGCCGCACCTGCCTACGGCAGCGGCCCGGCCCAGGAGGCCGAGCACGCCCCTGCGGCGACCGCGGCCGCCGCAGGTCACGCCCACGGCAAATCCGGGAAGTAAACACACCCGCACCGGAAGCCCCATGCGCAAGGCCCCGCACCGCCGACGCGGTGCGGGGCCTTGCGTTTGCCCAGCATGCTGCCCGGCCCTTCCGACGCCCGCCGAACGGTGGTCCTTCGAGGGCACGGGCACAGACCGGCCGTGGCCCGCGATATTCTGGAACCCGCGCCGCACCGGCGCGGCCACGGCGGACACTCCGCACCCCAAGCCCGGAGGCGGCGTCGACAGACGGGCGCCCGAGAGGACAGCAAGAATGAGCCTGATCCGGCTGCATGATGTCAGCGTCCGCTTCGACAACACCCAGATCCTCCGCGAGGCCTTCTTCCGCCTGGAGCCTGGGGACAGGGTGGGGCTGATCGGGAAGAACGGCTCCGGCAAGACCACCATCCTGAAACTGGCCCTCGACCAGGTGGAACCGGAGAGCGGAACGGTCAGCGTGGAACTGGGAACCAGGGTGGGGTACTTTTCCCAGTTCTCGGAACTGAATGGCGAATCGACCATCACCGAGGTCCTGGACGGGCTCTTCGGTGAGATCAAGGCCGTCGAGGCTGAACTGGCCGGCATCGACACGGCCATCGCGGCGGACCCTGACGCCGCGGAACTGGACCGGCTGATCGGCCGGCAGGCGGCGTTGTTCGAGGACATGGAGCGGCTGGACGGCTGGGACTACCCCCGCCGCATCGACACCGTGCTGACCACCCTGGGCTTCGAAGAGGCCCACCGCCACTGCGCCATCGACGCCCTCTCCGGCGGCTGGCGCAACCGCGCCGCCCTCGCCAAGATCCTGCTGGAGCGCCCGGACGTCCTGCTCCTGGATGAACCAACCAACTTCCTGGACGTCGCAGGCGTCGAGTGGCTGGAAGGCTGGTTCCGCGACTTCAAGGGAGCCGCCGTGATCGTCTCGCACGACCGCATGTTCCTCGACTCCGTGGTGACGAGGATCGTGGAGGTGGAGAACTTCCACCTCCACGAATACCCGGGAAACTTCGCCGAATACGTGGTGCAGAAGCAGTTCCGGCTCAAAACACTCGAACAGCAGTTCGTGCACGAGTCCGAGCTGCTCGCGTTCGAAGCCGAGGGCATCGCAGACCGCCGGGAGGCCGCCAAGGCCGCCAGCCGCGGACTCGGCAACAAGCTGGCAAAGATCAAGAAATCGCGCACCCCGCGGCCCGTGGACCAGATCGTCACCGAAATTTACGGCGGTCTGCACGTCAAGGACGTGCTGTGCCGGGTGGAAGGGCTGGCCAAGTCCTACGACGGCAGGACGCTGTTCCAGGACCTCGGCTTCGAGATCCGCAAGGGCAACCGGATCGCCGTCCTGGGCGCCAACGGCAGCGGCAAGTCCACGCTGCTGAAGGTCCTCACCGGGGAGCAGCCGGCCGATACCGGCACGGTGGCCTGGGCCAAGGGCCCCGGCTTCGTCTCGTACAACGCCATGCTCGCCGCCCTCGACGACGGCGACACTGTTTCGCACGCCGTCAACGCCCTCCCGGACAGCCTGGCCCTGGCCGCCACGAAGAAGTCGGTGAACCGGTTCCTGGCGATGTTCCAGTTCTCCGAGGCGGACCTCAAACAGAAAATCGGCAACCTCTCCGGCGGCCAGAAGGCGCGCGTGGCAATGGCGCAGTGCCTGCTCTCCGGCGCCTCGGTGCTGCTGCTCGATGAGCCCACCAACCACCTTGATCTCTCCAGCACCCAGGTGATGGAACGCGCCCTGCTGCACTTCCCGGGCGCCGTCGTCGTGGTCAGCCACGACAGGTTCTTCACCGAGAAAATCGCCACCAGCCTGCTCATCTTTGGTGCCGACGGCGCCGCGCCCGGAGAAGTGGGGCAGCGGGCAGCCTGAGCCGGGCCCCGGACCATCACGGATAATGGAGCCATGGCCGAACAGCGTCCGGACCACGAGATGGATCCGTGGGAGGAATTCGACCGGCTCACGCCGGCCGCGCAGGACCGCGTCCGCGGCTTCCCTGGCGGTGAACCGCACGGCTTCGGCTTCCGCACCGGGGTCCGCAGCGCACGGGTGGCCGTCGGCTTCGCCGTGTACGCCCTGATCCTCGGGAGCATCCTGGTGGTGCTGGGCGCGGTGTACTTCGTCAGCCATGAAGAGTGGCTCTGGCTGGGCCTGATGGCCTTGATCGAGGTGGTCTTCGTCCTCGCCTTCGCCCGGCTGGTGGCCCAGGCGCGGCACCGCCGCTCGAGCCCCTAGCCCCGCAATCGAGACAACCCCCGGCAGCCCTGGCAGCCTGGTAACCGGGCAGCCGGCGGGAGCACTCCCTAGCGCCGGCGGCCGTGCCGCGACGTCACGGCGAGGTAGCCGCCCAGCGCTCCGACGCCGCCCAGCCCGGCGGTGAACAGCGCCTTGGGCCAGCGGCGCCACCGGTCCGGCTGGACGGACACCAGTTCCCCGACGGCGCCGATCAGGGCGGCGGTGATCAGTCCCGCGACAATCCGGTTGCCGGCCTTCTCGGCCCGGTCCATCAGCTGGTCGAGCTCGTCGGCCCGGAAGTGGACGTCCAGGCCGCCGCGTTCAAGCACATCGAGCAGCCGGCGGGCCAGGTCAGGGGCGTCCGTGCCGAACCGCAGCGCCTCCCAGCCAAGCTTCTTCAGCCGGTTCGCCAGCGCTTCCGGGGTGAGCGACCCCAGGACCACCCCGCGGGTGAACGGCGCCAGCTGTTCGGTCAGCTCAAAGCCAGGATCGAGTTGCTTGCCCAGCCCGTCGGCCATGATCAGCATCTTCACCATCAGTGCAGTCTCCCGGGGCAGCCGCAGCCGGTGGGCCCGCAGCAGGCCGGCCAGTTCCGCCAGCACCGGCACCAGCGGCACCTCTGCCAGCGGCCGGTCGGCGTAGCGCTCCACCAGCCGGCCCAGTGCCGCCTGCAGGCCGCTGTAATCGGCGGTTTCGGCCCCGCCGCACAGCTGCACCACGGCCTTGGTGAGCCGGCGGGAATCCTTTTCCACCACTGCCAGCAGCACCCGGACGAGGTTCCAACGGGCCGCGTCACTGATCCTGCCCACCATGCCGAAGTCGATGATGCCCAGGCGGCCATCGGGTTCGACGAAGAAGTTGCCCGGGTGCGGGTCGGCGTGGAAAAAACCGTCCTTGAACACCATTTTGAGCAGGACGCTGCAGGCCCGGACGGCCAGGGCTCCGGTATCGATTCCCGCCTCGTGCAGGCCGCCGATGTCGCTGATTTTGATGCCGCGGAGCCGCTCCAGGGTCAGGACCCTGGCGGTGGTCGTGTCCCAGAAGACCCGCGGGATATGGACGCGGTTGTCGCCGTCGAAGTTCGCCGCGAACTGCTCGGCGTTCCGCGCTTCCTGCATGTAGTCCAGTTCCGCCCGGAGGGTCTGGGAGAACTCATCGACCAGCGCCGCGACGTGCCAGCCGGCCACGGCAGCCGACGCCTGTTCCGCCCGCTTCGCGAGCTCGGCCATGATCTCCAGGTCCTCGTTGACCTGCGCGACGACGCCGGGGCGGCGCACCTTCACGACGACGTCGGTGCGTCCGCCGCCGTCGGCGACGCTCGCCTCGTGAACCTGACCGATCGACCCGGTGGCCAGCGGCGCGTCCCGCAGCCCGGCCAGCAGCGGCTCGGCGTACGGCCCGAGTTCTTCGGCGATCGCCGCGCGGATCTCCGCGGCTGGGATGGCGGCCGAGGCGTCCTGGAGTTTGGCCAGTTCGGCGGCGTAGTCCGGCGGCAGAATATCGGTCCGGGTGGAGACGATCTGGCCGAACTTGACGAAGACCGTGCCGAGTTCCTCCAGCGCCAGCCGGACCCGGGCAGGAGGGGGCATCCCCGTTCCACCGGCGCGCTGGCCCGGCGGGCGGCCCGGCAGGTGGACACGGTCCAGGTGAAGGCCGCCGAGCGCGAAGCCCAGCCCGTGTCTGCCCAGGGTCTCGACGATGTGCCGGAACCGTTCCCGCCGCGCGCTCATGCGGCCAGATTACACGGGGAGCCGGCCGGCGGGACCGGTGCCGGTCAGAGCCAGCCCTTCCGTTTGAAGATGGCGTACATGACCGTTGCGGTGCCCGCCATCATGCCGATCGCCATCGGGTAGCCGTAGGTCCAGTGCAGCTCCGGCATGTTCTCGAAGTTCATGCCGTACACCCCGGCCACGAAGGACGGGGCGAAGAAGATCGCGGCCCAGGACGAGATTTTCTTGACCTGCTCGTTCTGCTCGGCGCTGGCCTCGTTCTGCCGGTTGGCGGTCAGGGTTCCGTCGAGGGTCAGGGCGTTCTGCAGCAGGTCGCGGAAGGAGTCTGCCCGGGAAATCAGCCGCTCCACGTGGTCCTCGACGTCGCGAAGGTTGTGCTGCAGTTCGGAGTCCACCCGGTACTTTTCGAAGCCGCTCCGGAGGTGCTGCATCATGGCCGGCAGCGGATGGATGGCGCGCTGGAAGTGGATGACCTCGCGGGCGAGCTCGTAAATGCGCCGGGAGACCATGGGGTCCCCGCTGAAGAGCTGGTCCTCGATCTCGTCGATGTCGTTTTCCAGCCCGGCGACCACCGGCCCGTAGTCGTCCACCACCTGGTCCATCAGGGCGTACAGCACGGCCTCGGGTCCGTGGCAAAGCAGGTCCGGGCGGAGCTCCAGCCGGCGGCGGACCTGGCCGACGCCCGCCGTTTCGGCGTGCCGGACGGTCACCACAAAGTTGCGTCCGGTGAAGACGTGCAGCTCGCCGAACTCCACGGTTTCGGTGTCGTCCAGATACCGCGCCGGACGGAGAACGGTGAAGAGGTTGTCGTCGTAGCGTTCCAGCTTCGGGCGCTGGTGCGCGGACACAGCGTCCTCCACCGCGAGCCCGTGCAGTCCGAACTCCGAGGCGACGGCCGCCATTTCTTCCGTGGTCGGCCGGTACAGGCCGATCCAGGCCATGCCGCCGTGCAGGTTCAGCGTTTCAAAGGTCTGTTCCAGGCTGCCCGGTTCGGCGCGGCGGACGCCGTCCACGTAGACAGCGTTGTCGATGATAGTCACCGGGACATTATCCAGCGTCCGGGGCCGGTTGGGCCGCATCGGCCCGGCGTGCTGGCCGCGGGGGAGTTCCTGGGCCGCCCTGGGCCAGGCGGCTGATCAGCGGTTCGGTGCGGTACTGGATATGGGTGTGCAGCGCCAGCACCGTTTCGGTCCTGATCACCCCCTTGATGCGCAGGATCGAGCGCAGCGCGGCCTGCAGGTTGTGCGTGTCCGTCGCCACCACCCGACACCAGACGTCGCCCCGGCCGGAGATCTCGTGGACCTCGAGGACCTGCGGGAGCAGGCGCAGGGACCCGACCACGCCGTCGAGTTCGCGGTGGTTCACCTCGATCGTGACGAAGGCGACGACGTCGTAGCCCACCGCCTCAAGGTCGATTTCCCGGCCGCCGTCGTGCAACACTCCCGAGCGCAGCATTCGCCGGACGCGCGTTTGCGCGGTGTTCCGCGCGATGCCCAGGGCGTCGCTGAGTTCGCCGATCTGGATCCGCGGATCCTTGACCAGTTCAAGCAGGATCCGCAGGTCGGTGGGGTCGAGACTGTTCATTTTGTCACTCCGGTTCACGAATACGCTCTGTGATTGAGGGTTTTGCTCAATTTTGGCACGAAAATCATTCCGAAAAATCATGAATGACGCATTCTGGAGGCATCCAGTCTTTACCGGACCGAAAGCCGCCCTACCGGGCCCGCAGCCGGCCCGCCTCGATGCAGGGAAACCGTCTTGACCGTCTTCAGCGAACTTCGCATGCGCCCCGCCACCGCCGCCCGTTGGGGCTGGGACGCCTCCGTCACCGCGCGGCTGGTGATGGCCGGCGTCGTGATCTTCACTCTCCTGGTGGGGGCCAACCTGGCAACCCCGCTGTATCCGCTGCTGCAGGCCAAGCTTGGCATCTCGGCCCTGGATGTCACGGTGGCCTTCTCCGCCTACGTCCTGGCCCTCGTGGCTACCCTGATCCTGGCTGGGCACTGGTCCGATCACATCGGCCGCCGCGCGGCCCTGGTCCTGGCCGTGCTGACCGGCCTCGCCGGCGGCTTCGTCTTCGCCACCGCGGACAGCCTCCTGACGCTCTCGGCCGGCCGGGCGCTGCAGGGTGCAGCCGTGGCCCTGGCCACCGGCGCGAGCTCCGCCGCCCTGCGCGAACTGCTGCCCAGCCGGCCCGAGTGGGCGTCGCGCTTCACCCTGCTGGCGTCGGCCGGCGGTGTGGCGGCCGGCCCGGCGATCGGGGGCCTGTTATCAGTGCTGCCGGGGCCGACGTCGACGCCGTACTACCTGCACTCAGTGGTCCTGGTGGCCCTGCTGGTACCCCTCTACCTGCTCAAGGCCCGCCCCGCCATCACCTCGGTGGCGGGCCCGCAGCCGCTGAAAGTCCTCGCTCCGCGCCGGCCCTCGGTCTCCAGCGAGGCTCGGGGTGCGTTCTGGCTGGCCTCCGCCGTGGGCTTCCTCAGCTTCGCGGTCTTCGGCTTCTGCCTCTCGCTCGCCCCCGGGTACTTCGCGCAGATCGTCCACGCCGATTCGCGCCCGCTGATCGGTGTGCTGGCGGGACTGACGCTGGGCGCCTCCGCCCTCAGCCAGCTGCTGGCCGTGAGCGGCCGCTTTGTGGTCCCCGCCGGGCTGCTGCTGCTCTCCGGTTCCGTCCTGCTGATCGCGGCGGCCGCCGCCTGGAGCAGCCCCTGGCTCCTGATCGGTGCCAGCATCGCCGCCGGCCTCGGGCAGGGGGTCGCCTTCCGGACCGTGTTCAATACCGTGGCCGGCAAGGTGGAGGCGGCCCGTCACGCGCAGATCATCAGCACCGTGTACGTCATCACCTACCTCGGCAGTGCCTTCCCGGTGATCGGGCTGGGCTTGGCCGCCGGCGCGGTCGGACTCCAGGCCGCGGTGGCCGGCTTCGTGGTGCTCTGCGCCGCGCTGGGCCTCGGGCTCGCGGCGGTCACCCTGCGGTCGGCGCTGCGCGGCTAAGCGTCAAAAGATCGCGCGGCGAATCCTGCTGCTAATCCGGCAGCGGGCCGTGGTTGCCCTGGATGTGGTCGAAGACCAGGGTGGTTTCGGTGTGGCCCACCACCGGGTCGGTTGCCAGGTTGTCCAGGACCCAGTCGCGCAGGTCCTCGGTGGTGGCCACGGCGATGTGCAGCAGGTAATCCACCGAGCCGGAGGTGTGGAACGTGGAGAGCACGGCGGGCAGCTTGGGCACCCGCGCGGTGAAGCGGTCGATCTGTTCGCGGTCATGGGCGCGCAGGCGGACGGCGATCAGCGCCTGCACGGACCGGCCCACCGCGGCCAGGCTGAGCTTGGCCTCGAAGCCCTGGATGATTCCCCGTTCGGACAGCGCCCGCGTGCGCATCAGGGCGGTGGAGGGGGCGATGCCGACCAGTTCGGCGAGCTGCTTGTTGGAGATCCGGGCGTCCGCCACCAGCGCGGCCAGCAGCCGCTCGTCAATGGCATCCAGCGGTTCGCCGGCTCCCGCCCCGGTCCGAACATTCTTCGCGGCAGTACTCACGGGTCCTCCTAGATGTGATGTGAGTTCATCATAAGGCGGCATTTCCGGCAGTTCCATTCGAAACCCCTGTATGCACCCGAATTTCCGCCGGATACTTGGCATATTCAATGGTGAATATTCAAGAGGAGTACCGTGCTTTCCTTCGACTCTCAGGCCGTCCACGCCGGCCGCAACGGCCTCACGGAACTTGGCGTCCATGCCGTACCCATCGACCTGTCCACCACGGCCCCGCTGCCAACGGTTCATGACGGCGGGCTGGCCTACGAGCAGATGGCCACCGGGGGCGCGCACCTGGACGGCCAGAGCACGGTCTACCAGCGGCTCTGGAATCCCACGGTGGCGCGGTTCGAGGAAGGGGTGGCCGTCCTTGAGGCCGTCCCCGAGGCCGTCGCTTTCGCCACCGGGATGGCCGCCCTCAGTGCGGCGCTGCTGGCCGTGGTGGCGGGCGGGAAGAAGCACGTGGTGGCGGTCCGTCCGCTCTACGGCGGAAGCGACCATCTGCTGGCGTCCGGGGTGCTGGGCACCGAGGTCACCTTCACGACGGCCGACGGCGTGCGCGGGGCACTGCGGGCGGACACCGGACTGGTCATCCTTGAGACGCCCGCCAACCCCAGCCTGGACCTGGTGGACATCGGCGCCGTCGTCGACGCCGCGGACGGGGTCCCGCTGCTGGTGGACAACACCTTCGCCACCCCGGTCCTGCAGCAGCCGGCCCGCCATGGCGCGGCCATGGTGCTGCACAGTGCCACCAAATTCTTCGGCGGCCACGGCGACGCGATGGGCGGCGTCATTGCCGCCGACGCCGACTGGGCCGTCCGCCTCCGCCGGGTCCGTGCGATCACCGGCGGCATCCTGACGCCGTGGCCGGCGTATCTGCTGCACCGGGGCCTGGCGACGCTGCCGGTCCGGGTGCGGGCACAGCAGGACGGCGCCCACAAGGTTGCCGTCGCCCTGGCCGAACACGGCCTGGTCCGGCGCGTCTACTATCCGGGCCTGCCGGACTGTGACCCGCAGGGGCTGGTCGGCACCCAGATGGCCGGTCCGGGATCGCTGCTGGCCTTCGAGCTGCCCAGCGCCGGCCACGCCGAACGGATTCCGGCCGCCGTGCGCATGATTACCCACGCGGTGTCCCTCGGCGGCATCGACACGCTGATCCAGCACCCGGCAGGACTGACGCACCGGCCCGTGGCGGCGGAGGCCAAGCCGCACGCGTCCCTCCTGCGCCTCTCGGTGGGACTGGAGGACCCGGCAGACATCATCGCGGACCTGCTGCAGGCCGTCGAAGCCACCCGCTAGGGTGCGGGGACCCGCTTGGCGGCCGGCTTCCGGTCCGGCCGGCCGGCCGGATGGACGACGGCGGTGACCACCGCCGTCGTCCCCGCCAGTGCCATCACGGCCAGCGCCAGGGCGGTCCAGCCCAGCGACTGGTAGAGCAGCCCCCCGGCCCAGCCGAGGACGCTGGAGCCGAGGTAATAGGCGAGGTTGTACAGCGACGCGGCCTGGGCCCGCCCGGTGCTGGCGATCACTCCGGTCCAGCCGGAACCGATGCTGTGGGCGGCGAAGAAGCCGCCGGTGAAGACCAGCAGGCCCGCCAGGATGACGGCCAGCTGCCCGGTCAGCGTCA
>DASSXE010000091.1:0-4990 GCA_035704125.1 Arthrobacter sp. | reverse complement strand
GGCGAGCGCGGGCACGGCCAGGGATGCTCCTGCGAGCGCGACGACCACGGCAGCGGTCATCCGCAGCGCCGGCACGCATTTTGCAATCTTCACCCGGCCACTTTAGCGCCCCAGTTTGGCCCTGATGCCCGCCAATTCAGGGACCGTTACGCCATTGTGGCCCAAAAATGCGGAAGTCCTGAGGTTCGTCACGAATCGCAGCAGGCTTTCCTGCCGGGCCGCGATCAGCGGCGCCAGGACGTCCTCGGGTAGGTAACGCTCGTGCGGGTGCGGAACTACGGACGCCCGGTGGTGCTCGTTGATCCCGCGCATGGCCCGCTCGTAGCCCAGGGCGATGGTGTCCTCGCCCGCGCCGGCGAGGTCCTGGAGCATGGCAGCGATCATGCCGCTGCGGTCCCGCCCGGCGGAGCAGTGGATGACGACGCCGCCGCGGGCAGCGGCGACCGCTTTGAATACCCGTGCGAGCTTGTCGGGGAAGATCCGGGCGTTGTCCGGGTACGACGCCGGGTCGTTCAGGTAGGGCACGCAAAGGGTGCGGAACTCGGCGTTCGCCGGGTCCTCGGTGGGCGCATGCACGACGTCGAAGGGCGCGAGCGCAGCCTCCGGCACCTGCGGATCGGTCTCGCGGCGGCGGATCTCCTCCGGGTTGCGCAGGTCGATCACGGTGCGGATGCCGGCGTCGTACGCCTGCTGCCATCCCGCCTCGGTGAGCCATTCGCGCCGGCCCATCCGGTACACGCCGCCGCCGATGTGCCACGCGTTGACGGCCCCGTCCCAGGCCACGTGACCGCCGGGGCCCCCAGGAGTCTTCATCCGGTCACTTTAGCTTCCCGCTGTGCCCCCGCTAGGGCAATGTGGTCCACCACGGGACCATTGGCACGGTGTGTCGGGAGCGGACTCCCGCATAGGGTGACGGTGAACCCGGCAGCCGCCGGGCTCTTTTCAGCCCGCCTGACCCCAGCGACTGGCAACTGTTCGAGGCAGGGGGCGCTGAACCCACGTGCTACTAAGGGGAACACCATGGGAACTCTGAATCTTCGACGTCGGCGGACTGCTCTGGCGGCCGGTTTCGCCACCTTCGCAATGGCGGCAAGTCTGGCCGCGGCCCCCGCGCAAGCTGTGGACAAGACCAAGTACATCGCGCTGGGTGACTCCTACGCCGCCGGGCAGGGAGCGGGACCGTACCAGGACAATATTTGTTACCGCAGCGAGAACGCCTACTCCGAACTCGCGGCCGAGGTGAAGGCCGTCAAGCTGGTCACCAACGCCGCCTGCAGCGGCAAGACCACCAGCGAGGTCGTCCAAGGCCAGCTGCAGAAGCTGAACCGCAGCACGGAGCTGGTGACGATCACGGCCGGCGGCAACGACATCGGATTTGGCACCATCGTCACGAAATGCGTCACCGCCATGTTTGATCCCAGCGCGGTTGCGGACTGTGACAAAGCCAGCACTACCGCGACTGAGATGATCACGGGCGGCAAACTCGCGGACGACGTGGCTGCGATGATTCAGAGCGTGCACGCCGCCGCCCCCAACGCGAAGGTTGTCGTGACCGGCTACCCCTACCTTTACAACCCGGTCGCCCCCGGCCAGACCGATCCGACGTCGCTGTTCATCTACCGGGCCACTGCGCTGGCGGATGGCCTGAACGCGACCATTGCCGCTGCTGCCGGGGCCACCGGAGCCCAATACGTCGACGTCCGCGGAACTTTCGCCGGCCACGGCATCAACTCGGCAGCCCCGTGGATCAATTTCGACCTCGCCAACCCAGCCAGCCCCGACAACTTCCACCCGAATGCCGCCGGTTACCGGGCGTATTACGCCGCGCTGAGGCTGGCCGGAGCCTACGGAGCGTCCTAGCTTCTCCTGCCCAGCCGGTACTCTAGGTTGCTGCGCACCATCGGCCATTCGTGTTCCAGGATCGAGAAGACCACGGTGTCGCGGAGGGTGCCGTCGGCGGTCCGGGTGTGGCTGCGCAGGACGCCGTCCTGTTTGGCGCCCAGGCGGGCGATTGCCTCGCGGGACTGGTGGTTGAGCCAGTGCGTGCGGAATTCGACGGCGGGGCAGCCGAGGGTCTCGAAGGCGTGCCGGAGCAGCAGCAGCTTGGAATCCGGGTTGCTGCCGGTCCCGTGGGCGGACGCGGCGTTCCAGGTGGAGCCGATCTCCACGCGGGGCACGGCGGCGTCGATATTCATGTACGTGGTCATGCCGATCACGCGGCCGGGCGCCCCGGTGGACGGGTCCAGTAGCCGCGTGGTGAACGGCAGCATCGAGCCGGACTCCTGGAGGGCCAGGCGCCGGTCGATCTCGGCGGCCATGGCGCCGGGCTCAGGGACCGAGGTGTACCAGAGCTTCCAGAGCTCGCCGTCCCGGACGGCGTCCACCAGGCCGTCGTGGTGGGCGTGGCTGAGCGGCTCCAGGACTACGTACCGGCCGGTGAGCGTGAGTGGTTGGATGCGGTTCACGGAACCATCCTAGGCGCGCGGCGCGTGGAAACCGGGGTGCTGCCCACAGACCCGGGGAGGTCCCTGTGGGTAGGCTGGGCCCATGATCACAGTCACCGGCACGGTCCGCTCCCCCTTGGAGGCCGGCCGGGCCTTCGCCTACCTCTCGGCCTTCGAGCACACACCAGAATGGGACCCCGGCACGCCCGTGGTCGAAAAGCTGTCCGAGGGGCCGGTGGCTGTGGGCCACCACTACCGCGCCGAGGCGGAGTTCCGCGGCAAGCGCCAGACCCTCATCTATGAGGTGGTGAAACTGGCCGGAACGACGATCACGCTCCGAGGCGAAAACCAGACCGTCATCTCCGTGGACACCATCGAGGTTCTGCCGACGGCGGCAGGCTGCGAGGTCCGCTACACCGCGGAGTTCAGCCTCAAGGGCTGGCGGAAAATCGCCGAACCATTCGTCAAGCCGGCCTTCCAGTCACTCGCGGATCCGGCGATGGACGGAATGAAACGCACCCTCGACTCGCTCGCGGCGCACTAACCGGCAGACCGGACGGCATAGCAATCCCGCGCGCTCATCCGCGCCGGCCGTCAGGCCGTCCAGTCGAAGAAGCCCTTGCCGGTTTTCCGGCCGAGTTCGCCGCGGGCCACCTTGTCCCGGAGGATCTGCGGCGGCGCGAAACGCTCGCCCAGGGTGGAGGCCAGGTATTCGGCGATGCCCAGCCGGACGTCCAGGCCCACAATATCCGTGGTGCGCAGCGGCCCGGTGGGGTGCTTGTAGCCCAGGACCATGGCGTTGTCGATGTCCTCGGCGGACGCCACGCCCTCCTCGACCATGCGCATGGCTTCCAGGGCGATCGCGACGCCCAGCCGCGAGGATGCGAAGCCCGGGGCGTCTTTGACGACGACGGCGGTCTTGCCGAGCCCCTCCACCCAGCCGCGGGCGGCGGCCGCGAGCACGTCCGAGGTCTGCTCCCCCAGCACCACCTCGATCAGCGTGGACGCCGGGACCGGATTGAAAAAGTGCAGGCCCAGGAAGTTCTGCGGCCGTGCCAGCTCGCGGGCCAGTCCGTTCACCGACAGGGACGAGGTGTTGGAGGCGAGGTAGGCGTCGTCGGACAGCCGCTCCTCGATGCCGCGCAGCGAGGCGACTTTCAGGTCCCAGTCCTCGGGCACGGCCTCCACCACCAGTTCGCGGCCCTTGAAGTCGTCGTAGTCGACGCTCACGGACAGCCGGGCGACCATCTCGTCAAGGTTGCCGTCGACGGCCCCGCGCTCGATGCTCTTGGCGGCGGCCGACTCCACCCGCTCACGGGCGGCCTCCGCCGACTGCTCGTCGCGTTCGACCACGATAACGTGGGCCCCCTTGATCAGGAAGGCATGGGCGATGCCGGCACCCATCCGGCCGCCGCCGAGGACGCCGACCTGCCCGGGGAGAGCGGAGGATGCGGAAAGTGCGGAGTCGCTCATGGTTAGTTCTTCTCCCGGTCTGGTGCCTGGTCGGTAGTGGAAGGTTTCCGCGATTTCTTTTCGAGGAAGGCCTGCATCCGGTCGAATTTGGCCTGGGACTCGAAGAGGATGCCTTGGGCCAGCTGGTCGATCAGCGGGTGCGACTCGGCCGGGGCGTGGAAGACGCTCTTGGTGATCCGCACCGCCAGCGGGTCCTGCCGGCCGATCCGGTCCGCCAGGTCGTGGGCGGCCGCCATGAGCTGCGCCGCGTCGTGGATCTCGGTGATCAGCCCGACGCTGAGCGCCCGGTCGGCGCGCAGCACGGTGCCGGCTAGCAGGATTTCCTTGGCCACCGGTTCGCCCACCAGCTCCTTGAGCCGCCAGCTGGCCCCGGCTGCCGCCAGGATCCCAAGGCCCGTCTCGGGGTTGCCGATCCGGACCTCCGGGGTGCCGATCCGGAAGTCGGCCG
Source organism: Arthrobacter sp. (assembly GCA_035704125.1). Lineage (GTDB taxonomy): Bacteria > Actinomycetota > Actinomycetes > Actinomycetales > Micrococcaceae > Arthrobacter. The sequence continues at coordinate 625 of DASSXE010000091.1, read as the reverse complement.
CGTAGGCCAGTTCCGCGCCGCCGCCCAGGCAGAAGCCGTCGAGGGCAGCGATGACCGGCATCGGCAGCTTGGCGATCCGGACAAAGATGGTCGAGTTGATGCCCTGCAGCGCATCGTCGCGGCGTCGCCCGCGCAGCTGGGCTATGTCCGCCCCCGAGGCAAAGATCCCCTCGGTTCCCGCGATGATCAGCATTTTGGGCGTCTGCTCCAGGTAGGCGCAGACGCGGTGCAGCTCATTAACCATCTGCTGGTCGATCGCGTTGCGGACCTCGGGCCGGTTGAGCAGCACCACCACCCGGTCCTCGCGTTCCTCGACCAGGAGCGTGCCGAAGCCTGCGGCGTCCAGGGCAGCGGCCGCCATTAGACGCGCTCCAGCAGCATGGCCGTGCCCTGGCCGACGCCGACGCACATGGTGGCGAGGCCCACCTTGGCGTTCTCGCGCTCCATCCGGCCCAGCAGGGTGATGGCGAGCCTCGAGCCGGACGAACCGAGCGGATGCCCCAGCGAAATCGCGCCGCCGTCGCGGTTCACGATTTCCGGGTCCAGGTCCAGCCGGCGCATGCTGGCCAGCGACTGGGTGGCAAAGGCTTCGTTGAGTTCGACGGCGCCCAGGTCACCGACGCCC
>DASSXE010000443.1:0-4009 GCA_035704125.1 Arthrobacter sp. | reverse complement strand
GGAGGCCTTTGGTAGCTTGGCAGGAGGAGGCCGGGAGCGGGAGTGCGGCAGCTTTTCGACCCACCAGTACCACCCGACAAGACCACCACCAAGAGTCACAGACCAGCAGCAGAGCGAGGCGGGGACACAGTGTTTTTTCTTGAACCGGAAGTACCCGGCGGCGCCCCGGACCTGGTCTATTCCGCGAGCGATCTGGTGGTGGCCGCCGACTGCGAGTACCAGCTGTTGCGGAAGCTCGATGAGAAGCTGGGCCGCGCCGCCAAGGCCGACTTCGGCACCGACGAGATGCTGCGGCACGCTGCCGCGCTGGGCGACGTCCACGAGCGCAAGGTCCTGGACGGGTTCGTTGCCGAGTTCGGGGACTGGGATCCCGCCCGAGGGCGCGGGGTGTACGACGTCGTGCCCGCCGCCGCCATGGACCGGGCCACCCTGGCCGCCAAGCACGACGAGTCGATCGCGGCGCTGCGGGCCGGGGCCGACGTCGTCTTCCAGGCGGCGTTCTTCGACGGGCAATTCCACGGCCGCTCCGATTTCCTGGTGCGCCAGGACGACGGCGGCTACGCCGTGTTCGATACGAAGCTGGCCCGCCACGCGAAGGTGACCGCGCTGCTGCAGCTGGCCGCGTACGGCGATCAGCTGCTGAAGGCGGGCATCGATGTGGCCCCCGCGGTGACGCTGGTGCTCGGCGCCACGGTGCAACTGCCCGACGGCGGCTTCGACTACGTCCGCAGCCACCACAAACTGGCCGAGATCCTGCCGGTGTTCCGGGAGCGGCGCGAGCGTTTCCTGGCCCTGACCGCGGCGCACGCCGCGCAGCCCGGGACGGTGCGCTGGGGCGCGGACGGCATCAGCGCCTGCGGCCGCTGTGATTACTGCAAGGAGCAGGTGGCGGCCACCGATGACCTGCTGCTGGTGGCCCGGATGAACTCGGTGCAGCGCAAGAACCTGCATGAGCTGGGCATTTACACCGTGGCCCAACTGGCCGCAGCCGAGCTCGGCACCGCCTCCCCCACGCTCCTACGTCTGCAGGAGCAGGCGCGGATCCAGAGCGGTACCGGCGCCGACGGGCAGGTCCGGTACGTCAAGGACGGCGCCGAGCACATCCTGCGCTACGCGGTCCTGCCGCAGAACGCGCTGGCGGAACTGCCACCGCCCAGCCCCGGCGACATCTTTTTCGACTTCGAGGGCGACCCGCTCTGGCAGGACAGTGCCACCGGCGTGTGGGGGCTCGAGTACCTCTTCGGGGTGGTGGAGGCTCCCACTGCGCCGGACACCGCGGGCGTGTTCCGGCCGTTCTGGGCGCATAGCCGGGCGGCGGAAAAACAAGCGTTCCTGGACTTTCTGGAGTACGTGGAAAAACGCCGGAGCGACTACCCCGACATGCACGTCTACCATTACGCGCCCTACGAAAAGACGGCGCTGCGGAAGCTCTCGGTGCAGCACGTCGCCGGTGAGGACACCGTGGACCGGTGGCTGCGGGACGGCCTGCTGGTGGACCTGTACCAAACGGTCCGGAACAGTGTCCGCATCTCGGAGAACTCCTACAGCATCAAGAAGCTCGAACCCCTGTACATGGGCACCAACCTCCGCTCCGGGGACGTGAAAGACGCCGGCGCCTCGGTGGTGGCGTACGCCCACTATTGTCAGGCGCGCGACGCCGGCAGGGCCGAAGAAGCAGCGGCGATCCTCGCCGGCATCTCCGACTACAACCAATATGACTGCCTGTCCACGCTCAAGCTGCGGGACTGGCTGCTGGCCAGGGCCGATGAACGCGGCATCCGCCCGGCAGGCGCCGCCGGGAATCCCACGCGCGCTGGCCACGACGACGCCGCGGCCACGGAGGAAGCCGCTCCGGGCGGCGCCGAGCTGGCCTTGTTGGCGTTCGCCGACGCGGGACGCGGGCTTCCCGGTGGCGGGTTGGGCGGGGATGACCGGAAGGCCGTCGCGATCCTTGCCGCGGCCGTGAGCTACCACCGCCGGGAACGGAAATCGTTCTGGTGGGCGCACTTCGACCGGTGCGAGCTGGGCCCGGACGCCCACGCGCAGGACCGCAACGTGTTCCTCGTCGAGGCCGCGGAAATCCTTGACGACTGGCAGCAGGACGGGCGGAAGCTTCCCGAGCGCCGGGTCCGGCTCATCGGCACCGTCAGCCCGGGCTCGGACCTCCGGGAAGGCAGCCGCTGGTTCCGGATGTATGGCCATCCGCTTCCCGACGGCCTGACGGGCACCGGCAAGGACGGGACCGGCCGGGGCGGCTGGTTCGGTACGGAGGTGCTGGAACTGGGCCAGCAGGACGGCAGGGACTCGGTCATCATCCGGGACCGGTTGCACCGCAACGTGCCCGCGCACAACCACCTGCCGGTCGCCCTGACCGAGGACCAGCCCGTGGCCACCAAGAGCCTGGAGCAGGCCCTGGAGGCGCTGGCCGCCGCCGTCGTCGACGGTCTGGACTCGGGCGCCCTCCCCCACCACCCGGCCCTCGACCTGGTCCGGCGGTTGCCGCCGCGGCTGGTCGGCGGGGCGGCCCTGCCGGTACCCGGCGAAGGTCCCGACCGGTTCATTGAGGCCATCACTGCCGCGGTGCTGGACCTGGAGAAGTCCTATCTGGCCGTCCAGGGCCCGCCGGGAACCGGCAAGACCTACGTTGGCTCGCACGTCATCGCCCGCCTGGTGGAACGCGGCTGGAAGGTCGGCGTGGTCGGGCAATCGCACGCGGTGGTGGAAAACCTGCTGACGACGGCGGTCACGGCCGGCGTCGACCCGGAGCGGGTGGCCAAGGAGGTCAAGCACGACCAGCCCCTGCCGTGGGCGGCACGCGGCGCCAAGGACGTGGCCGCGCTGCTGGCGTCTTCCGGCGGTGCGCTGATCGGCGGCACCGCGTGGACCCTGACGGGCGCCGGCGTACCGGCAGGCTCCCTGGACCTGCTGGTGATCGACGAGGCCGGCCAGTTCTCGCTGGCCAACACGTTGGCCGTCGCCCAGGCCAGCAGCAGGCTGCTGTTGCTCGGCGACCCGCAGCAGTTGCCGCAGGTCAGCCAGGGCCGGCACCCGGAGCCCGTCGACGAATCGGCCCTGGGCTGGATCTCCGCCGGCCATGCGACGCTCCCGCCGGAGCTGGGGTACTTCCTGGCCGATTCGTGGCGGATGAACTCGGCGCTTTGCCGGGCCGTCTCGGAGCTCGCCTACGAGGGCAGGCTGCACTCCGCGCCATCGGCCGACCTCCGGCACCTCGAAGACGTTCCCGCCGGGATCGAAACGGTGATGGTCCCGCACGCCGGGAACACCACATCATCCCCGGAGGAAGCGGCCGAGGTGGTCCGCCAGGTCCGCCGCCACCTGGGGCTGCGGTGGCACACGGCCGATGGCGACCGGGAACTGCAGGGACCGGACATCCTGGTGGTGGCCGCCTACAACGCCCAGGTCAACCTCATCCGGGATGCGCTGAACCGGTCAGGCCTGACCCGGTTGCGGGTTGGGACCGTGGATAAATTCCAAGGCCAGGAAGCCGCCGTCGTGATCGTATCGATGGCGTGTTCGGCCGTGGCGGAGGCGCCGCGCGGTCTGGAGTTCCTGCTGTCCCGTAACCGGATCAACGTGGCGGTCTCGCGGGGACAATGGCGGGCCGTCATTGTCCGGTCCCCGGAGCTCACGAATTACCTGCCGCCGCAGCCCGAGGGCCTGGAGCAGCTGGGGAGCTTCATCGCACTGTGCCGGCGCCCGACGGCCCCAGCGGCTTAAACGCGAACAGTGGACAGGAAAACCTTCCTGTCCACTGTTCGCATCAGCTTTGAGCTCTACCGGACCCTAGTTCTGGTAGAACGGGTAGTCCGTGTAGCCCTCGGCGCCATCGGCGTAGAAGGTGGTCTGATCCGGCTCGTTGACCGGCAGTCCCTCACGCCAGCGGCGCACCAGGTCGGGGTTCGCGATGGCCGGGCGTCCCACGACGACGGCGTCGGCGTGGCCGTCGGAGACCAGCGAGGTCGCCTCGTCACGGGTGGTGACGACGCCG
>DASSXE010000319.1:0-2080 GCA_035704125.1 Arthrobacter sp. | reverse complement strand
CCAGCATCGGCGCTTCGTCGGTGTGGGTATAGATAATCTTGGCCATTGCTTGGGCGTCTCCCTGAAAGTCTGCGGAAATCTTTGTTATCTCAACGGCTCTAACTTACCCGAGGTGGCCGCCTCGGTGCTTATCCGGGACGGTTGACGCTGTCACGGCGGCCGCCCCGGATCAGACCGTCCCCGCCCAAATTTGATGTGACAAATCTTGACAAGAGGCTTTACAACAAAGTCATAATCCCGTAGCTTCGAACCCATCACAGCGGCCCGCCCCGGCTGGCCGTCCCGCATCCCGCACGCTAAGGATCCCCATGCGCACACCCAGAACCCTGGCCGCCAGCCTGCTGAGCCTCTCCGCCGCCGCCCTGCTCGCCGTCGTCGCCGCCGGCTCCGCGGCCGCCGCCCCCGGCGGGGCTCATGCACCGGCGGGCACGCCGGATGTCAGCAGCCACACCGTGACGGAGGCCGCCGCGGCCGATTACTGGACGCCGGAGCGGATGCGCAGCGCCATCCCCGGCGACGTGCTGGCCGCCAAGGCCGTGGAACGGGGCGGCGCTGCCAAGGCCGCCGCGAGCAAGCCGGTCGAGGTGGGTGCCCCGGCGAAGGTCGAGGGAATCACCCCCACGCTGCAGTCCAAGCAGCTCCAGACCAAGGCCAACGCCAGCGAAAACCCGGTCCCGCACATCGGCAAGGTCTTCTTCACCCTGGCCGGGTCCAACTACGTCTGCTCCGGCAACTCGGTCACGTCGGCGAACAAGAGCACGGTTTCCACCGCCGGGCACTGCGTCAACGAAGGCCCCGGCGCCTTTGCCACCAACTTCACGTTCGTCCCCGCGTACCTCAACGGCTCCGCACCCTACGGGAAGTGGACGGCCAAGGCCCTGTACACCCCCACGCAGTGGAGCACCGGCGGCGACATGACGTACGACACCGGCTTCGCCGTGATGAATCCGCTCAACGGCAAAACCCTCGCAGATGTCGTCGGCGCCTCCGGCGTCCAGTTCAACGCCGCCCGCGGCCTGACCTACAAGTCCTTCGGCTACCCGGCCGCCGCACCGTTCAACGGTGAATCCCTGAAGAGCTGCAGCGGCACGGCCAAGAACGATCCGTACAACCCGCAGTTCAACACCCAGGGCATCCCCTGCAACATGACCGGCGGCTCCTCGGGCGGCCCGTGGTTCATCGGCACCAGCGCCTCGGGCTACCAGAACTCGATCAACAGCTACGGCTACGGCAGCAACTCCACCACCATGTACGGCCCGTACTGGGGCTCTGTCATCCAGCAGGCCTACAGCACCGCCGCAGCCTCCTAAAGACCCTCCCTCCCCAACTATCCGCGCCCTAGGGAAAGGAAACAGGGCAACGCGGGGTTCCTCGCCACCCACCCCCTCGACGGAGTGGCACAGGGGCCCCGCGTTCCCGCGTCCGAACCGCCGGGCGCCTAGTGGAAGAAGTGCCGCGCGCCGGTGAAGTACATGGTGATGCCGGCGGCGTTGGCCGCGGCGATGACTTCCTCGTCGCGGACCGATCCGCCGGGCTGGACGACGGCGCGGACGCCGGCGTCGACCAGGATCTGCAGGCCGTCGGCAAACGGGAAGAACGCGTCCGACGCCGCGACGGCGCCGCGGGCACGCTCCGGGGCGCCGGTTGAACCTGGTTCTGCCTGAACGGCCGCCGCGCCGCCTGCACCTTCCACATCGGAGTCCACGGTGACGCCCAGGGTGTTGGCCCGTTCGACGGCGAGGCGGCAGGAGTCCAGCCGGTTGACCTGGCCCATGCCGATGCCCACGGCCGCACCGTCGGCGGCCAGCAGGATCGCGTTGGACTTGGCCGCGCGGCACGCGGTCCAGGCGAACGCGAGGTCGGCCAGGGTCTTGGCGTCCGCGGCCTCACCGGCGGCGAGCGTCCAGTTGGCGGGGTTGTCGCCGTCGGCGTCGACCTTGTCCGTCGCCTGGACCAGCATGCCGCCGGAGACCTGGCGGAACTCGGTCGGGTAGCGGCCGTAGCCCTCCGGCAGGGTCAGGAGCCGGATGTTCTTCTTCTTGGCCAGGATCTCCACGGCCTCGTCCTCGAAGCCGGGGGC
>DASSXE010000242.1:0-3602 GCA_035704125.1 Arthrobacter sp. | reverse complement strand
ACCACCTTTGTTGAGGAGTAAAGATATGGCCAGTCACGCTGCGGCCGCCGGGCCATCCCCGACAGCCACCCCAAACCCCCACCCGGCACCCCAGGTGGTGATGACCCACCGCCAGATTATGGAGGCGCTCACCGGTCTGCTGGCCGCCTTCTTCACGGCGATCATCAGCAGCACCATCGTCGCGAACGCGCTGCCGACCATCATGTCGGAGCTTAAAGGCACCCAGACCGACTTCGCCTGGGTCATCACGGCCGCGCTGCTGGCCAACGCGGCCACCACCCCCATCTGGGGCAAGCTGGCCGACCTGTTCGACAAAAAGTTGCTGGTCCAGCTGAGTATTGTCATCTTCGTGGGCGGCTCCGTCATGGCCGGGCTCTCGCAGACCATTCCGCTGCTGCTGACCGCCCGCGTCATCCAGGGCGTCGCGATGGGCGGCCTCACGGCGCTGGCCCAGGCCATCATCGGATCGATGATTCCGCCGCGCGACCGCGGTAAGTACTCCGGTTACATGGGCGCTGTCATGGCCGTCGGTACCGCCGGCGGACCGCTGCTGGGCGGCTTCATCGTTGACAGCCCGCTGGGCTGGCGCTGGACCTTCTTCGTCTGCGTCCCGCTGGCCATCATCGCGCTTATCCTGCTGCAGATCACCCTGAAGCTCCCGCACGTGAAGCGTCCGGCCAAAATCGACTGGCTGGGTTCGATCCTGCTCACCTCCGGCGTCAGCCTGCTGCTGATCTGGGTCTCCTTCGCCGGCAACCCGGACTACTACGACTGGTGGTCCTGGCAGAGCGCCGCGATGGTCGGCGGCGGCGTGGCCCTGCTGGCACTGCTGGTCTTCGTTGAAGGCCGCGTGGCCCAGCCCATCATTCCGCTCAAGATCATCTCCGAGCGCACCACGGCCCTGGCCATCCTGGCCTCGGTGGCTGTCGGCGTCGCCATGTTCGGCTCCTCCGCGTTCCTCGGCCAGTACTACCAGGTGGCACGCGGTGCCAGCCCCACCGAGGCGGGCCTGCTGACCCTGCCGATGATCGCCGGCAACCTGATCGGCTCGGTGCTCTCCGGCCAGCTGATCAGCCGCACCGGTAAGTGGAAGCGCTACCTGGTTGCCGGCTCCATCCTGCTGATCGGCGGCCTCGGCCTCGCCGGCACCATCGACCACACCACCGACCTCTGGATCACCGGCCTGTACACCGCGATCCTGGGCCTGGGCCTGGGCCTTCTGATGCAGAACCTCGTGCTCGCCGTCCAGAACACGGTCCGGGCCACGGACATCGGTACCGCCAGCGCCTCGGTCGCGTTCTTCCGCTCCGTCGGCGGTGCCATCGGCGTCTCCGTGCTCGGCGCCGTCCTGGGCAACCGGGTCAAGGACCTGGCCACCCAGGGCCTGGCCGCCGCCGGGATCCCGGTCCAGGGCGGATCCTCCGGCGCCAGCTTGGACCTCAAGGACCTGCCCCCGCAGATCCGCGACATCATGCGGGCAGCGTACGGTGACGCGACGGCGGAGATCTTCATGATCTCGGCGATCGTGGGCATCCTGGCCCTGGTCTCCGTGCTGTTCATCAAGGAAAAGCCGTTGCGCCGCACGGTCGACATCCAGCCGGAAGCATCCGCTTCAGCTGCGGTTACCGGTTCGGGTGCCGACATCGACGCCGGGGCAGCCGCCCACGCCGTCGCCACGTCCCACACGGACTCCCGGGACCCGCACGCCGGGACCTCCGGCGGCCAGCTGTCCGGTGCCGATGAACCGGACTCCCCGGCGACCGGCATCGTGGACCTGGACCGCGAGTTCATCGAGGTCCTGAGCCGTCAGCGGGCCGGCGGTACCCGGTTCCCGGCCGCGGCCCGGTCGGAGACGGATCCCGCCGACGGCGAGGCGAGGGCGGAACGGGAAGGCGCCCGCCTGCGGGCCAGGACGCTGGTGGCGGAGGCCCGGGCAGACGACGCCGACGTGCTGCCGCTGCTGCTCCAGACCCAGCGGCTGCTGGCCGAACAGCAGGTGCAGCTGGCGGAAGCCCTCCGGGCCGTGCACGAACAGGCTGCCGAGCAGCGTGCCATCGCAGCCGAGCAGGCCCGCGTCAGCGACCAGCTCACCACCCTTCGCCGCCAGTTGGCCAAGGAACGGAAGCTGCAGCGGGCCGCGGCCGACTACATCGCGACCCACGGCCGGCACCGCGGCGAGTAGCGCACACCCCCGCGCCGGAACCACGGCCCCGCACCTTCCCGGCAGGGGAGGCGCGGGGCCGTTTCCTTTCCTCGGGGAGGTTTCCCCGGGGCCGCGGACCTCGTAGAGTTGGACGGCTAAGGCTGTCAGCCCCTGCTGCTAATACTTTTCCCAATCTTGTTCTTCACTTCGTGAACCCTTCCAAAGGACCAGTGGGCATGCTTGTCACCCTCATGCGGCGCTATTCCAGGCCGTACCTGCCGTACATCGCGGCCGTCGTCGTCTTCCAGTTGGCCTCCACCATCGCGGCCCTGTACCTGCCCAGCCTCAACGCGCAGATCATCGATGAGGGGGTCTCCCGCGGCGACACCGACTACATCTGGCGCACCGGTGCCCTGATGCTGGTGGTCGCACTGGTGCAGGTGGTGACGGCGATCGCCGGCGTCTACTTCGGGTCGAAGGCGGCGATGGCCTTCGGCCGGGACCTGCGCCGGGGCGTGTTCCGCAAGGTCAGCAGCTTCTCCGCGCGGGACGTCAACGTCTTCGGCGCTCCCACGCTGATCACCCGCGGCACCAACGACGTGCAGCAGGTGCAGATGCTCATGCTGATGACGCTGAACTTCATGGTCGCCACGCCGATCATGTGCATCGGCGGCATCGTCATGGCCCTCCGCGAGGACCTGAACCTGTCCTGGCTGGTCTGGGTGTCCGTCCCGCTGCTGGTGGTGGTGGTCGGCTACCTGGTGGTCCGGCTGATGCCGCTCTTCCGGTCGATGCAGGCCAAGATCGACCGGCTCAACGGCGTGCTGCGCGAGCAGATTATCGGCATCCGCGTGGTCCGCGCCTTCGTCCGCGAACCGCACGAGGCGCAGCGCTTCGGGAAGGCCAACCAGGACCTCACCGACGTGTCCCTGAAGATCGGCTCCCTGTTCGTCCTGATGTTCCCGGCGATCGGCATGATCCTGCACGTCTCCACCGCTGCCGTGCTCTGGTTCGGCGGCCACCGGGTGGATGCGGGCGAGATGCAGGTGGGCTCGCTGACGGCGTTCCTGCAGTACCTGCTGCAGATCCTGATGGCCGTCATGATGGGCACCTTCATGGCCATGATGATCCCGCGCGCCTCGGTGTGCGCGGACCGGATCGGCGAAGTGCTCGACGTCGAACCCTCGATCCACGAACCGCTCACCCCGGTCGCGCCCGCCGCGAAGGCCGGCCGGGTGGAATTCCGCAACGTCTCCTTCGCCTACCCGGGCGCCGAGGCGCCGGTCCTCAGCAACATCAGCTTCACCGCCGAACCGGGCCAGACCGTGGCGATCATCGGTTCCACCGGCGCGGGCAAGACGACCCTGCTGGCCCTGCTGCCGCGCCTCTTCGACGCCGCCTCCGGCGAGGTACTGCTCGACGGCGTCCCGGTCACCAACCTTGACCGGTCCGAGATTAC
>DASSXE010000155.1:0-4054 GCA_035704125.1 Arthrobacter sp. | reverse complement strand
ATGTGCCAGGGCAGGTCCAGCAGTTCCGGCTCGGTGGCGGCGGCCGTGATGCTCAGCGAGCTGGACACGCCCTTGTCATCGTTGGCGCTGGCGGCCACGTACCGGGGCAGTTTGCCGATCTGGCCGTAGTCGGTGGGTTCGTCGTGCCACTGGGCACCGTTGTCCTCGCTCATGCGGTTTTCCTCGGTCATGGGGCAATTCTCCCGTACTCGGGGGTGGCCCGCCTAAAAATTCGGTGGTTAACGGCCGACGGCGGCCCTCCCGCAGGAGAACCGCCGTCGGAAAGAACGGGTCAGTCGCCGAGGCGCAGGCCGGTCTTGGTGTCGAACAGGTGCACGTGGCCCGACTGCGGACGGACCCAGACGGTCTCGCCCTTCATCGGAGGGCGGCGGCCGTCGACGCGGGCCACGATGTCGTGGTCCTTGCCGTCGAGGGTGGTGTGGCCGTAGACGTAGGCGTCGGCGCCGAGTTCCTCGACGACGTCGACCTCCACCTGAAGGCCCTCGCCCTGCGGCGCGGTCTCAAGGTCCTCCGGGCGGGAGCCAAGCGTGACCGTGGAGCCGGAGGCGCCCTGGAGGACGTCCTGCGGGACCGGGTAGATGGTGCCGCCGAACTGCACGCCGCCGTCGACGACGGGGAGTTCGAGCAGGTTCATGGCGGGGGAGCCGATGAAGCCGGCGACGAAGACGTTCTTCGGCTTGTCGTAGAGGTTGCGCGGAGTGTCCACCTGCATCAGCAGGCCATCCTTGAGGACGGCGACGCGGTCACCCATGGTCATGGCCTCGACCTGGTCGTGGGTCACGTAGACGGTGGTGACGCCGAGGCGGCGGGTGAGCGATGCGATCTGGGTGCGGGTCTGCACGCGGAGCTTGGCGTCCAGGTTGGAGAGCGGTTCGTCCATGAGGAACACCTGCGGGTTACGCACGATGGCGCGGCCCATGGCAACGCGCTGGCGCTGGCCGCCGGAGAGTGCCTTCGGCTTGCGGTCCAGGTACGGCTCGAGGTCCAGGAGCTTGGCAGCTTCGCGGACGCGCTCTGCACGCTCTTCCTTGCTGACGCCGGCGATCTTCAGGGCGAAGCCCATGTTGTCCGCGACGGTCATGTGCGGGTACAGGGCGTAGTTCTGGAACACCATCGCGATGTCGCGGTCCTTGGGCGGCATGTCGGTGACGTCGCGGTCGCCGATCAGGATCCGGCCGGAGTTCACATCCTCGAGGCCTGCGAGCATGCGCAGGGAAGTGGACTTGCCGCAGCCGGAGGGTCCAACGAGGACCAGGAACTCGCCGTCGGCGATTTCGATGTTGAGCTTGTCAACAGCGGGCTTTTCGGTGCCCGGGTACAACCGTGTTGCGTTATCAAAAGTAACTGTTGCCACAGTTATCAATCCCTTCACCGGCAGGTACGTGCCGGACGATCCGTAGTGAATGGTCTTTTTATTCAGTTTTATATTGGGTGGTACATCTTGCGCATGCTCCCCGGCCGAAGCCGAGGAGCATCCATTGACGCCGCACGGTAGCTGTGCGCCACATCACATACAGAGTATGTCAGATTATTGGCTTTTGGGGGAAAAGGTTACGGATTTCACAAGTGAGCTCCGCTACTTGGCCCTTGATGGGGCTGTGTAGGCTGTGCGCATGACGGCTCTGCAGATCTACGTCAGCTTCCCCGGTACGGCGCGCGAAGCCCTGGGCTTCTACGCGGACGTCTTCGGCGGGGACCTGTCCCTCTTCACCTACCAGGACTTCAGCCGCAGCGACGGGCCTCCGGACGCCATAGCCCACGGAGAGCTCAGGGGGACGATCGCCCTCGCGGGCTCGGATGCGGCCGCCGGTGAGACGACGGTCCGGTGCGAGGGGCTCATGCTGTCGCTGCTGGGGACCGCGGAACCGGCCGTGCTGCACGAATGGTTCGACAAGCTCGCCGACGGCGGACGGGTGATCGACCCGCTGGCCCCGAAGCCTTGGGGTGCCTCCGACGGCCAGGTGGTCGACCGGCACGGGCTCCACTGGCTCATCGGCTACGAACCTGAGGGGTCCCCCAACTGACTCGCAGTTGGGGCCGTTTTGAGTCCTCAAAACGGCCTGATCTGCCAGTCAGTTGGGGTGCCGGCACTGCCTAGGTGCCCACGGCCTTCGTCCGCTCGCGCAGCAGCGTTTCAAGCAGCTCGGACACGTGGGTCAGGGCCTCGACGCGGAACTCGGCCTGGGTGAAGTCCAGGCCCACCTTCACCCCGAGGTCGCCGGTCACCAGGCTGCGCAGCGCGTCCTCGTCCGTGGTGTCGTCGCCGGCGAAGACCACCGCCGTCGCACCCGTGGCCTGGCGGAGGAAGGCGACGCCCTCGCCCTTGGACGCGTGGACCACGGAGGTTTCCAGGACGCGGTTGCCGGTCTTCAGGAACACGCCCGGGCGGTCCTGGAGGGCTGCCTTGGCGGCGGCGACGGCGTCCTCGGCCACGTCGTCGGCGGCCAGCCGGGTGTGCAGCACGACGCCGGCGGGCTTGTCCTCCAGCAGGGTGCCGGGTGCGACGTGCACGATCTCGTCCAGGATCCGGCGCACGTCCGCGAGCAGTTCGCGCTGCCCGTCGTCGAGCTGAAGTTCGGCGGAGCCCGGGCCCATCCAGATTTCCGCGCCGTGGCTGCCGATCAGCAGGGTCTTCTCCGGCGGGGAGGCGACAGCGCGCAGGCTCGCCAGCGCCCTGCCGGAGATCAGCGCCGTCGTCGTCCGCGGAAGCTCCGCGAGGGCGGCGAACGCCGCCGCCGAACGCGGCAGTGCCCGCGAATCGGCCGCGTGGTCAACCAGCGGCGCCATGGTCCCGTCGAAGTCCATGGCCACCAGCAGCTCCTCGGTTCCGGCGACGCGGCGCACCGCTGCCAGCAGCTCCGGCGAGAGCGAGAGCCCGGGCGTTGCGGGGTTGGTTTCAGGAGTCATCGCGAACCACCTTTTCCTGCAGGGCCCGGAGGAAGTCAGCGGACCAGAGGTCGACGTCGTTGGTCAGGATCTGCTTGCGCATGGCCCGCATCCGGCGGGCAGCTTCGGTGGGCTGCATGTTCACGGCCCGCATGATGGTGTCCTTGAGTCCGTCGATGTCGTGCGGGTTCATCAGCAGCGCCTGCTTCAGCTGATCCGCGGCTCCCGCGAATTCGCTCAGCACCAGGGCGCCGTCGTTGTTCGTCCGTGCCGTGACGTATTCCTTGGCCACGAGGTTCATGCCGTCGCGCAGGGCGGTGACGAGCATGACGTCCGCGGCGAGGTAGAGCGCCACCATCTCATCGATCGGGTAGCTGTGGTGCAGGTAGCGGACCGCGGTGTTCTGCATCGTGTCGTAGGTGCCGTTGATGTGGCCGACGGTTCCCTCGACCTCTTCGCGCAGCAGCCGGTACTGTTCGACGCGCTCGCGGCTGGGGCTGGCCACCTGGATCAGGGACGCGTCCTCCACCGTGACCTTGCCGTCCTGGAGCAGTTCCTCGTAGGCCTTGAGCCGGTGCCGGATGCCCTTGGTGTAGTCCAGGCGGTCGACGCCGAGGAGGATGGTTTTGGGGTTGCCGAGGTCGCGGCGGATCTGCTTGGCCCGCTCGATGATCTCGGGTTTCTGCGCCAGTTCGCTGATCTGCTTGACGTCGATCGAGATCGGGAAGGCCTGGGCCCGGGCGATGTGCGTGGTTTCGCCGTCGGCGCCCTTGACGTGGACCTGCTGCTGTTTGACGCTGGCGCCGAGGAACCGGCGGGCGGAGCGCATGAAGTTACCGGCGTCGCTGCTGCGCTGGAAACCGACCAGGTCAGCGCCGAGCAGGCCGTCGATGATCGCGCGCCGCCACGGCAGCTGGGCGAAGATCTCCGGCGGCGGGAACGGGATGTGGTTGAAGAAACCGATCTTCAGGTCGGGGCGTTCCTCGCGGAGCATTTTGGGGACCAGCTGGAGCTGGTAGTCCTGGACCCAGACCGTGGCGCCCTGGGCCGCGTGGCGGATCACGGCGTCGGCGAAGCGCTTGTTGACCTTTCGGTAGGTGTCCCACCAGGCGCGGTGGAACTCCGGGGGCGCGATCACGTCGTGGTA
>DASSXE010000108.1:0-6368 GCA_035704125.1 Arthrobacter sp. | reverse complement strand
CGGGCACGTCCTGGCGATGACCGGCGACGGCGTCAACGACGGGCCCGCGCTGCAGCAGGCGGACATCGGGGTCGCCATGGGCCTCAGCGGCACGGACGTGGCCCGGGAAGCGGCGGACCTGGTGCTCCTGGACGACGATTTCGCCACCATCATCGCCGCCGTCGAACAGGGCCGCGCCACCTACGCGAACATCCGCCGGTTCCTCACGTACCACCTGACAGACAACGTGGCCGAGCTGACGCCGTTCGTGTTCTGGGCGCTGTCCGGCGGCCGCTTCCCGCTGGCGCTGAGTGTGCTGCAGATCCTCGCCCTGGACATCGGCACCGACCTGCTGCCGGCCCTGGCCCTCGGCTCCGAAGCGCCCAGCAAGGGCGCGTTGAAGCGGCCGCCGGAGCGCCGGCACCTGATGGACCGGGCCCTGATGATCAGGGTGTTTGCGCTGCTCGGCCCGGTGGAGGCGCTGATGGAGATGGCCGCCTATACCGCCGTCCTGCTCGGCGCCGGGTGGAGCCCCGGGGCTGCACTGCCGCCGTCGGACGCCCTCATGGCCGCCTCCGGGGCAGCGTTCACCACCGTCGTCCTGGGCCAGCTCGCCAACGCCTTCGCCTGCCGGAGCGCCACCGCAGCGCCGTGGCGGCTCGGCTGGTTCACCAACCGGCTGCTGCTCTGGGCCGTGCTCGCGGAACTCGGCCTGCTCACCGTGTTCCTGTTCCTCGGCCCGGTTGCGGCGCTGCTGGGCCAGGCGCCGCCGACGCCGGGCGGCCTGGCCATGGCGCTCGCCGCCGTCCCCGCGGTCCTCTTCGCGGACTGGGCGTACAAGGCCGCGCGGCACCGTCGGCCCGCCCGCGCCCAGGGGGTCCAAAGACTCTGACCCGGCCCGCTCCCGGACAGCAGGATCGGAGCATTGGCAAACGACCCACCGAGGAGCGCCGGCATGCCCGAACACGTGTTGTGGTTTGAGGAGATCGGCATGGCGGATGTTCCGCAGGTCGGCGGCAAGAACGCCTCCCTGGGCGAACTCATCCAGACCCTGAAGACCCGGGGGGTGCGGGTGCCGGACGGTTTCGCCACCACGGCCGAGGCGTACCGGATGTTTATCGCGGCGAACGGCATCGAACCCGGCATGCGGGCCCGGCTCGAGGCGTTCCGGACCGGCGGCGCCACCCTGCGCGAAACCGGCGAGGCCATCCGCGAACTGTTCCTGGCCGGCGACTTCCCGCCCGAGGTCGCCGCCGCGATCCGGTCGCACTACGGCGACCTTGGCCGGCGGGCCGGGATCGAGCGCCTCTCCGTCGCGGTCCGCAGCAGCGCCACGGCCGAGGACCTGCCGGACGCCAGTTTCGCCGGCCAGCAGGAGACCTTCCTGAACGTCGCCGGGGAGCGGGAGTTGATGGACGCCTGCCGGCGTTGCTACGCCTCGCTGTTCACCGACCGGGCCATCAGCTACCGGGAGGTCAAGGGTTTCGACCACCTTGATGTCGCCCTCTCGATTGGCGTGCAGCGGATGGTGCGCTCGGACATCGGTGCCTCCGGGGTGATGTTCTCGATCGACACCGATTCCGGCTTCCCCCGCGCGGCGGTGATCAGCGCGGCCTGGGGCCTCGGCGAGACCGTCGTCCAGGGCAGCATCAATCCGGATAAGTACCTGGTGTTCAAACCGCTCCTGACCGAGGCCGCCGCTGCCGCCGGGATCAGCCCGATCATCGAGAAGACGCTCGGCTCCAAGGCCCAGAAGATGGTCTACAGCCGCGGCGGTCACGCCCGCACCCGCACGGTGGACACCTCCGAGGCCGAACGCCGCGCGTTCGTCCTGGCCGACGCCGAGATCCTCACCCTGGCCCGCTGGGCCGTGACCGTCGAGGAACACTACCGGCGGCCCATGGACATGGAGTGGGCCCGGGACGGGGAAACCGGGGAGCTGTTCATGGTGCAGGCAAGGCCGGAGACCGTCCAGTCACTCAAGGCCGGTTCCCGCTTCACCGTGCACCGGCTGTTGGAATCCGGTCCGCTGCTCGCCACCGGGGCCGCGATCGGCGACTCGATCGCCCAGGGCACGGCCTGCGTGATCCGCAGCGCCGCAGACATCGAGACCTTCCGCGACGGCGCGATCCTGGTCACCGAGATGACCGACCCGGACTGGGTCCCGATCATGAAGCGGGCCGCCGGGATCGTCACCGACCGCGGCGGCCCCACCAGCCACGCGGCGATCGTCAGCCGGGAACTGGGCGTGCCCGCCGTCGTCGGAACCGGTAACGCCACCTCCGTCCTGGCCGAAGACCAGGCCGTTACGCTCTCCTGCGCGGAGGGGGACCAGGGCCACGTCTACGCCGGCAGCCTCGCCTTCGAAACCGAGGACGTGGATCTTGGCGACCTGCCGGAGACCAGGACGAAGATCATGGTCAACATCGCCAGTCCCGCTGCCGCCTTCCAGTGGTGGCGGCTGCCCGCGGACGGGGTGGGGCTGGCCCGGATGGAGTTCATCATCAGCTCCCTGATCCGGGTCCACCCGATGGCGCTGGTCCATCCGGAACGGGTCACCGACCCGGACGAGGTGGCGCAGATCCGGGAGCTGACCCGCGACTATTCCGACCCGCGGGACTACTTCGTGGACACCCTGGCTCTCGGCATCGCCAAGATCGCCGCGCCGTACCACCCCCGGCCGGTAATCGTGCGGCTGAGCGACTTCAAGACCAACGAGTACGCACACCTGGTGGGCGGCAGCGCGTTCGAGGAGGCCGAGGAGAACCCGATGCTGGGATTCCGCGGCGCCTCCCGCTACTACGACAGCCGGTACCGGGAGGGTTTCGCGCTGGAATGCCAGGCTCTGAAACGGGTCCGCGAACGGCTGGGGTTCAGCAACATCATCGTCATGGTGCCCTTTTGCCGCACGCCGGAGGAGGCGGACAAGGTGCTGGCGGTGATGGCGGAGAACGGCCTGGTCCGTGGAAGCAACGGCCTGCAGGTGTACATGATGTGCGAAATCCCGGCCAATGTGGTGCTCGCCGGGCAGTTCGCCGCCCGCTTCGACGGGTTCTCGATCGGATCAAACGACCTCACCCAGCTGGTGCTCGGGGTGGACCGTGATTCGGCGCAGCTGGCGGCGCTCTTCGACGAGCGGGACGAGGCGGTGATGGCGATGATCAGCGAGGCGATCCGCAAGGCGCACACCGCCGGGATCAAGATCGGTATCTGCGGCCAGGGCCCCAGTAACCATCCGGAGTTCGCGCAGTTCCTGGTGGGCGAAGGGATCGACTCGATCTCCCTGAACCCGGACAGCTACCTCCGGACCGTCCCGCTCATCGCGGAAGCCGAGCGCCGCCCGGCCGGCGGCTAGTGCCGCGCTCGGGTTCCGCCGCGTCCCCGCCGCCCGGCGGGGCGGCCATCCGGTGCCCGGAACTGAGCGCACGCAGTGCGTTCAGGATGGTGGCCAGATCCACCACCTCCTGTGAGAGTGCGCCGGCGATGGCCGGGACGTAGCCTGCGGCGGCCGCCAGCATCAGCGCCACGCTCAACGCGATGCCGATCCAGATGCTCTGCAGCGCCACCTTCACGGTGCGCTGGCCGATCCGCACCGCGGAGGCCACCTTGGAGAGGTCGTCGAGGATGATCACGACGTCGGCCGACTCACCGGCTGCCGTCGACCCCCGGGCGCCCATCGCGATCCCGACGTCGGCGACGGCGAGCACCGGGGCGTCGTTGACGCCGTCGCCGACCATCATCACCGGGCGCAGCGGCAACGACCGCACCGCCTCCACCTTGTCCGGCGGCAGGCACTCGGCCCGGACATCGGTGAGCCCGGCGGCTTGCGCGATGTGCTCCGCGGTGGCCAGGGCGTCGCCGGTCAACATCACCGTCTCGGTCACGCCAAGGTCCAGGAGCTCGCTGAGGGTGCGCCGCGCCTCGGCACGCAGCGGATCGCTCATCACCAGGCACCCGACGAATTGGCCGTCAACGCCCACATAGATGCCCAGCTGGCCGCTGACGAGCTCCGTCTCCACCACCCCCGCGGCGGATTCGGCCACGAAATTCGGCTTGCCCACCACCACGTCCCGGCCGTCGAGCCGGGCGCGGACGCCATGGGTGGCGTATTCGGTGGCCTCGGACGCGCTGTGGAAGGCCAGCACCCGGGCCTTGGCCGCGTCCATCACCGAGGCGGCGAGCACGTGCGAGGAATACTGCTCCGCGGAGGCGGCCAGGCGCAGCACGTCGTCCTCGGCCAGGTCCCCGGTGGTGCGGATCTCGACGAGGGCCGGGCGGCCGTAGGTGAGGGTGCCGGTCTTGTCGAAGGCAGCAGTGCGGATCCGGCCCAGCAGTTCCAGCACCCCGGCGTACTTAACGATGATCCCGCCGCGCGCGGCCCTGCTCATGCCGCCGAGGAACGCCACCGGCGCGGCGATCAGCAGCGGGCAGGGGGTGGCCACCACCAGCACCTCGGCGAAGCGGGCAGGGCTGCCGCTGATGATCCAGCCGACGGCTCCGAGGACGTAGGCCAGGGCGGTGAACGGGACCGCGTACCGGTCGGCCAGCCGGACCATCGGGGCCTTGCTGTCCGCGGCTTCCCGCACCAGGGCCACGATCCGGCTGTACTGGGAGTCCTCCATCCGGGCCGTGACGCGCATCCGGACGGCCGCCTCGCCGTTCAACGATCCGCTCATCAGTCCCTCGCCGGCCACGCGCTCCACCGGCAGGCTTTCGCCGGTCAGTGAGGACTCGTCGAAGGTGCCGGAGTCGGAGAGCAGCACGCCGTCCAGCGGCACCACCTCGCCGGGCCGGACCAGCAGGATGTCGCCGATCCGCACGTCCGTGGCGGCGACGTCCTCGTGCTGGCCGTCCGCGAAGCTGCCGTCCTGGTGGGTGCCGTCGGCGGAGACCCCGGCGCGTTCCCGGTGCGCCGTCTGCGGCACCCGCTCCAGCAGCGCCGTCAGTTCCGCCTTGGCCCGGCCCGCGGCGTAGTCTTCCAGGGCGGTGCCGCCGGCCATCATGAGCACGATGATCATCGAGGCGACGAACTCGCCTACCAGGACCGTGCTGACGATCGCGGTGACCGCCAGGATGTCGATGCCCCAGGTGCCGCCGATCAGGCGGCGGACCATTCCCACCGCGAGGTAGGTGGCCACAGCCAGGGCGTAAAGGCTGGCGGCCACCCGCGCGATGCCCTCCTGGCCGGACACCATCAGCACAATGACGGCCAGCAGCGCGGCCACCGTGCCCGCAACCAGCGGATAGCGGAGAAGAGTTTTCACGGCTGTCCTGCCTTGCTGTCCGCGCGAATCCCGACGTCTGCCTCTCCCTGCATCCTACTGCGCTGCAGGCTGGTCCCTGCGGCCGGTCTCCGGGCCCGGGCGGGGGTCTTTCAGCCCTTGCCCGGGCGGCTCCGCCGGGGCAACGGTTGGGCATGTGGTCGATCTTCGCCGGGGGCAGCCGCCGGGTGCTGGCGGTGACGGTCGCGGTCCTTGTGGTGGCCGCGGCGGTCGCGGCGGCGGTGCTGCTGGGGTCCGGCCCGCGGGGCCCGGTGCCGCCCGGTGCGCAGCCGCCGGCCGTTTCGGGCAGCGCGGCGTCGGCCTCCGGCACGGCTTCTTCTTCCAGCCCGACGACGACTCCGGCGGCGCCGTCGTCGGACGCCGCCGCGCCCGTGCAGCCGCCCGAACAAGCGCCGGTGGAACCGCCCGCCGAGGAACCGCCCGCAGTGCCCCCCGCACCCGAGCCAGCCCCGGAACCCGCGCCGCCTGAGCCGGCCCCGGCCGAGGCGTTCCCGGCCGCGCTCCGGGGCGCCGACGTCGAGGTCATCCCGAACGCCGGCCGCGTGGTGGCCCTGACCTTTGACGCCGGCGCCAATTCGGCCGGGCTGCCCAGCATCCTGCAGACCCTTGGCGCGGCAGGGGTGCGGGGGACGTTCTTCCTCACCGGAGCCTGGGCCGGCGGCAACCCGGCAGGGGTGGCCGCGATCGTGGCCGGCGGGCACCGGGTGGGCAACCACTCGATGACCCATCCGGGATTCACGTCCCTGACGGATGCCCAGATCGGCCAGCAGCTCGCCGGCGCGGAGGCCGCCATTGTCGCCGGCGGGGCGAGCGCCCGCCCGCTGTTCCGGTTCCCATTCGGCGAACGGGACGCCCGGACCATCGCCGCGGTGAACGCCCTGGGTTACCTGCCCGTCCGCTGGACGGTGGACACCCTGGGCTGGAAGGGCACCAGCGGCGGCGTCAGCGCCCAGACGGTCCTGGACAGGACCCTCGCGGGACTGCAGCCGGGGGAGATCGTGCTGATGCACATCGGTTCCAACCCCGACGACGGCAGCACCCTGGACGCGGACGCCCTGCCCCAGCTCATCACCCGGATCCGCGCGGCCGGCTACGGGTTCACCACCC